>NZ_JAMYLP010000015.1:0-90192 GCF_040318085.1 Mesorhizobium sp. M1322 | reverse complement strand
ATGCCCCGCAAACCGGGCCAATGTGGCTCGATTGCGGTTCAAAAAACGCCCCACGCGCCATCTGCGCCAAACTTCGGCTCCCGTGCAAAGCCCTCCCTCGAGGGGAGATGGCCGCGAAGCGGCCAGAGGGGGTCGTCTCACGTAAATCGCCGACGTCGTGTCCCGCCCGCGAATCGAGGTTGGCGCTCGATGCGAGACGACCCCCTCTGTCGCCTTTGGCGACATCTCCCCCTCAAGGGGGAAGATTGCCTGCCTACTCGCCCACGTGCTTGGCTGGTTCAGAATGCAAGCGGCGCACACGGCGCACGCCCCACCAGACCAGCAGGATGGCGAGCGGCACCGAGGCGGCGGTGACGACCTCGGGCGCGAAGGCATGGCCGAAGATCGAGGTGCCCTTGGCGACGTAGCCGATGAGGCCGACGACGTAGTAGGAGACGGCGGCGACCGAGAGCCCTTCCACCGTCTGCTGCAGCCGCAGTTGCAGGCGGGCGCGGTTGTTCATCGACGCCAGCAGATCGCGGTTCTGCTTCTCGACTTCGACGTCGACCCAGGTGCGCAGCAGCGTGGTGGCGCGGGTGAGCTTCGTCGACAGATTGGCCTGACGCTCCTCGACCGAACGGCAGGTGCGCATGGCGGGGGCGACGCGGCGCTGCAGAAAACCGCCCCAGGTGTCGTAGCCGGGCACCGCCTCCTCCTCCAGCGCCTCCAGCCGTTCGCGGACGATGCCGTCATAGGCGCGACTGGCGCCGAAGCGATAGAGGCTGGAGGCTGCATCAGCCTCCAGCTCGGCGGCAAGCTCGGTCAGGTCGGCAAGCAACGTCTGGTTGTCGCGGGTTTCGACGACTTTCATTTCCAGTGTGGTCTGCGCCAGCCTGTCCTCAATGCGGCGCGCGCGACCGGACAGCATCAGCGCCAGCGGCAGGCCAAGCATGGCCAGCGTGCGGTAGGTTTCGATATCGATCAGCCGCTGCGCCAGCGCGCCGGTGCGTGCCGGCGTCAAGCCGCGGTCGAGCACCAGCATGCGGGTCATGCCGTCGCCGTCCTGGCGGAAATCGGTGACGATAGCGGCGTTGCCACGCTCGACCAGCGAATAGCACAGGCTGGTCGGGTCGAAGCTGGCGATCAGCTTTTCGCTCGCCTGCGTCCATTTGCGGATTTCGAGCCTGATACCGGAAATCACCGTTCCCGGCGGCGAAAACCCGTGGCCGAAGGGCGAATCTTCCTGGCGCTGGCCGCTCCCGGAGAGCGGTCCTTCCCACAGATAGGTGGAGAATTCCGTATGCCGTTCCCAGCGCAGCGAGCCCTTGCCCCACTTCATCGCGTGGTGGCGGGCATGAGGGTCAGGCGCGGCGATGCCGAGCCGCCGCGACAGTTCGGAAAGGACGGCCTGATCGACGCCGGACCCAGCTTCGGTCATGAAGGAAAGCTGCACCAGCACGCGTGGTTTCTCGACCAGCGGATGCGGACGGGCGTGAACCTCGCCGAGCGCGCCAGGCCGTCCCTCATGCGCGGGAAAGCCCATGACGCTGCCCTCGACGCGGGGCTGAAATTTGAGATTGGACGGGTCATCTGCCACGGCTGGTCCCCCGGGCCTGGTGCAATCGCGTCCCTCTAGAGCCAATTGCCGGGGGACGCAAACGACATGTTAGCCGAAAGCGATATGCCGCGACGACGTTAAACCCGGCCAAACCGACGAATTGGATAAATAATTTGACCAGTTGGCGACACTGGCTTTATCCTGCGCGACACCGGTTCAATCCCCAGGCCATCCCCGTTGAGCGACATTTTCTCCAGGATCGAGCATTCCCGTACCGCCGACGAGGTGGTGCAGCAGATCGAGAGCCTGATCCTCGAAGGCGTTCTGCGCACCGGCGACAGGCTGCCGGGTGAGCGCGAGTTGGCACGGCAGTTCGAGGTGTCGCGGCCGATCCTGCGCGATGCGCTGAAGGCGCTGGAGGGGCGCGGGCTTTTGACGACGCGGCCCGGCGGCGGCACCCATGTCGCCGACGTCATCGGCCAGCTGTTCACCAAGCCGGTGACGGACCTGATCTCCATGCACCGCAAGGCGGCGACCGACTATTTGGAATACCGCCGCGAGATCGAGGCGGTGGCGGCCGAGTATGCGGCGCGGCGCGCAACATCCGACGATCTGGCGTTGCTCGACCGCATCATGGCGCGCATGGACGAGGCGCACCGGACCGGCAATTTCGACGACGAGGCGGAAATCGACGTCGAGTTCCACCACGCGATCTGCGAATGCGCGCACAACATCATCCTCCTGCACACGCTGCGCTCGTGCTACCGGCTACTGTCGGAGGGCGTCTTCCAGAACCGGCTCCTGGTGTTCAACGTGCCGGGCGCGCGCGAGGCGCTGCTTTCGCAGCACCGGGCGATCTACGCGGCGGTCAAGGCCGGCGATCCGGCGGCCGCACGGCAGGCGGCGATGGACCACATCACCCATGTCGAACGCACCATGGCCGAGGCCGAGCGTAGCGGCGACTGGCAGCGTGTGTCGCGGCTGAGACTGATGCAGCGCTCAGAGGCCGGCGACAGCGAGCCGGCAAGAAAACGCTGGTGAGAGACTGCTAAGAAAAATCAACAACGACGAATTAGCGAACAACCAGCGGGAAGCCCATGAGCATGATCCTCACCATCGCCGATCTCAAGGACTTGGCGCGCCGCCGCGTGCCGAAGATGTTCTTCGACTATGCCGATTCCGGTGGATGGACCGAAAGCACCTACCGGGCCAATGAGGAGGATTTCCAAAAGATCAAATTCCGCCAGCGCGTGCTGGTCGACATGAGTAACCGCTCGCTGGAATCGACCATGATCGGCGAGAAGGTGGCGATGCCGGTGGCGCTGGCGCCGACCGGCATGACCGGCATGCAGCACGCCGACGGCGAGATGCTGGCGGCGCAGGCGGCGGAGGAATTCGGCGTTCCGTTCACGCTGTCGACGATGAGCATCTGCTCGATCGAGGATGTCGCATCGGTGACCAAGAAGCCGTTCTGGTTCCAGCTCTATGTGCTCCGCGATAAGGATTTCGTCCTGGATCTCATCGACAGGGCGAAGGCGGCGAAATGCTCGGCGCTGGTGCTGACGCTCGATCTGCAGATCCTCGGCCAGCGCCATAAGGATATCCGCAACGGGCTGTCGGCGCCGCCGCGCTTCACGCCGAAACACATCTGGCAGATGGCGACCAGGCCGGGCTGGTGCGTCGGCATGGCCGGTACCCAGCGCCGGACCTTCCGCAACATCGTCGGCCACGCCAAGGGCGTCGGCGACCTCACCTCGCTGTCCTCATGGACGACGGAGCAATTCGATCCGCATCTGTCGTGGAAGGACGTTGCCTGGATCAAGGAACGCTGGGGCGGCAAGCTGATCCTGAAGGGCATCCTCGACAAGGAAGACGCGCTGATGGCGGCCAAGACCGGCGCCGACGCGATCATCGTCTCCAATCATGGCGGACGCCAGCTCGACGGTGCGCCGTCGTCGATCGAGGTGTTGGAAGAGATCGCCGACGCGGTCGGCGACACGATCGAGGTGCATATGGATGGCGGCATCCGCTCGGGCCAGGACGTGCTGAGGGCGCTGTGTCTCGGCGCCAAGGGCACCTATATCGGCCGGCCTTTCCTTTACGGCCTCGGCGCGCTCGGCAAGGAAGGGGTCACAAAAGCCTTGGAAATCATCCGCAAGGAGATGGACATAACGCTGGCACTGTGCGGAAAGCGTCTGGTAACCGACATGGGCAAGGATCAGCTTAGGCGTTAGACGCCCGTGACGGCATGATCACGGAGATGGACGCATTGACCACCCCCGGCATCCACTTTCTCGACGCGCGCGGACCGGAAGGCATGCGCATTTATGCGGTCGGCGACGTGCATGGCCGGCTTGACCTGCTGGTCGCCATGTACCGACGGATTGCGGCCGAGATCCGCCAGGCGCGGCCGGCCGACTGGCGTGTCATCCATCTCGGCGACTATGTCGACCGCGGCCCGGACTCCAAGGGCGTCATCGATTTCCTGATCGAAGTGCGGAAACGCGACCCGCGCCACCTGATGCTCGCCGGCAACCACGACATCGGCTTTCTCGACTTTCTCGATGCCCCCGATGCGGACGGGCTTTTCATGCGCTATGGCGGCATCCAAACCGCGCAATCTTATGGCGTGGCAATCAATGAAGGCGGCGGCGCGTGGTTTGGCAGGTCCGAGGCGGCACTGCGGCAAGGCCATGCAGCACTGGTCGAGGCCGTGCCGAAAAGCCATGTCGACTTCCTGCAGTCGCTGCCGTTTTCACTGACGTTCGGCGACTTCTTCTTCTGCCATGCCGGTATCCGGCCAGGCATTGCGCCGGAAAGTCAGAGCACGCAGGACCTGATCTGGATCCGCGATGTCTTCCACAACCATTCCGGCCTGCATCCGAAGATCGTGGTCCATGGCCACACGCCGGTGCCGGAGGCCGAAGTGAAGGTCAACCGCGTCAATATCGACACGCTCGCCTACCAGACGGGAAACCTCAGCGCGCTGGTCGTCGACGGCGCCGACAAGCGTATCCTGGTGGTGTCAGGCGAGAGGGCTTAAAGCGCGTCGCGCCTCAAGGCTTTGTTTTAGCGAAGCGCGGCGGTGACGCCGTAGCCGTCGACGGCGTTGTGGTTGTTGGCTGCGTCGCCGGCATAGGTGCCGAAGCCGCACAACACTATGGCCGACAACATGACAAAGGACAGAAGCGCTGCTTTCACGGACGTCATCTCTTGTTGAGCTTTCTGCATCTGTGCACGAGGCAGGTTACGATTGGGTTGAAACGGAAAAATGCGTCTCAAGGTTTCGACGATTTCGCGCTTCTAGGCAGTTTCTGTATCGGCGATGTGTCGCGCGAGTGAGACAAAGGGTTCATCGCGTTGCACGGAAGATGCAGAGCGCGTGCCTTCTAGGGTGGCAGGCGGCCACAAGCCAAGGACGAAACAAGCTGTCCACAGCGGATTTTTGCCGGCGTGCCAAATATGCAACGTCGGGACCGACAGCCGTCAGATCGTCGCCACCCAGGCGCGGGCGATGGCCAGCCCGGCGGCATCGGCATCCGGTCCGTTGCGGGCCATTTCGTCGTCGAGCCGATCGCTCCAGTCCGGGTGCCGTTCGGCAATGAGCGATGCGAAGGATGAGCTCCAGTCGCGGACCATCGGACGGTCCGCCTCAAAATGGAACTGAAAGCCATAGACGGCGCGGCCGATGCGAAACGCCTGGTTCTCGGCGACTTCGTTGCCGGCGAGCCGCACGGCATCTTCTGGCAAGGCAAAAGTGTCGTCGTGCCATTCGAAGATGGGGAAATTTTCAGGCAGCGCGGCGAGCACCGGATCGGCCTTCGCCGCCTCAGTGAGCGAGACCTTGTGCCAGCCGAATTCCGAGGCGCCGCCGATCCGGTTCTCGCCGCCGAAGGCGCGCGCGACCAGCTGGCTGCCAAGGCAGATACCGAGCACGGCGCGATCCTTGTTCGCAAAATCGCGCGTCAGGTCGAGCAGTTCAGGGAAATACGGGCAAATCTCGTCGTCCAGCGCATTCTGGGCGCCGCCGAGCACGACCATGGCGTCGTGCGTATCGCTGTCCTGCGGCAGCGTCTCGCCACGATAGGGCCGGCGCAGGTCGATGTCGGCGCCCGCCTCGACAAGCGCTGCGCCGATCTGGCCAAGGCCCTCACTGTCGAAATTCTGGACCACCAGCACCCGCATCGAAAAACCTGCTGACATGAAAATGATGCGAGGAGCGATATCATGCCATCATCGTTACAGCCAAGATGCGCATTCGGGGAGAAACCTATGCCACTGCAGAATCGGGTCGACCCGTTCGGCGTCATCCACGCCGTGCCGGAGCGCGGCCTGTTCATGGGCAATCGCGGTATCATCCATGACCCCGAAACGAAGTCGCTGCTGAAAAAGCGCTGGGCGCTGCATGCCTGGATCATCTGCGTCTGCGAATTTCGCGATGTGCGGCGCGAGCCGATGGGCCGAAACAGGCAAAGCGACGACCAGTTGGGTGGCAAGGCTGGCTGGACCGAATTGTTTTTCCTGGACGAGGTGACCGCGCTCTCGGCCGGGCATCGGCCTTGCTTCTTCTGCCGGCGCGAGCGGGCGAGCGAATTCGTCCAGCGCTTCGGCGTGGCCTTCGGCATTGCCGAGCCGCGCGCACCGCAGGTCGACAAGCGGCTGCATAAGGAGCGGCTGGCGTCGGGTGGGTGGGCACCGGTCATATCCGCAGAAGATCTTGCCGGGCTGCCGGACGGGTCCATGGTTGCGGACGGCGGTAACGCCTATGCGATGCGCGGCGGCGAGGTATTGCGCTGGTCGTTCGCCGGCTATGGCGAGCCGGTGGGGTTCGGCGGTTTTGCCGACGGCCCAATCCGCCTGCTCACGCCGGCAACCACCGTTTCCGTGCTGAGGCAAGGCCACAAACCGGTCTGGCATCCCTCGGCCGAGACTTGACGCCAAGAGCCGGCTCGCCCATTCCTCGGCGATGCGCGCCAATTACAAGATGCAGCGGCTGTTCGTGCCGGACGACCTCGGACTGGATGCCGAGTTCGAGGCGAGCCTGCAGCAGGGCCATTACCTGATGCATGTGCTGCGGCTCGGCGAAGGCGCCGAAGTCCTGTTGTTCAACGGCCGCGACGGCGAATGGTCGGCGGCAATCGCCGCCAAATCAAAAAAGGCGGTACGCCTGAAGGTGCTGGCCTTGCAGCGGCCGCAGCCGCCGCTGCCCGACCTCGTCTACTGCTTTGCGCCGATAAAGCAGGGTCGGCTCGATTATCTTGTGCAGAAGGCGGTCGAGATGGGCGCCGGCGTCCTGCAGCCGGTTATCACCCAGCACACGCAAGTGGCAAAGCCCGGCATCGAGCGCCTGCGCGCCAATGTCGTCGAGGCTGCCGAACAATGCGGTATCCTGGCGGTGCCGGAGGTGCGCGAAGCGGAAAAGTTCGAACGCCTGCTGGCCGGCTGGGACAAGGAGCGGCGGTTGATCTTCTGCGATGAGGATGCCTCCACCAGCAATCCCCTGCCCGCGCTGCAAGCGGTGCGGGAGAAGAAGTTCGGGCTGCTGGTTGGGCCCGAGGGCGGGTTTTCCGACGAGGAACGAAGAATGCTGAGGGCGCTGCCTTTCGTCACCGCCATTCCGCTTGGTCCGCGCATCCTGCGCGCCGACACGGCTGCGGTGGCGGCACTGGCCGTGATACAGGCGACAATCGGGGATTGGTGATCAATCCGGTTGACCTGTGGCTCAGGATTTTTCGCTTGATCGCCTACTGACATTTCGTCCATCTAGCGCCGGCGGTCGTCCGACCGCCTGCAGAGGACTTGTAATGGCGCGCGACACAACCGATTTCCGGCCGATCGAAGGCGTCGACGAGCTTGTCGAGCATCTGGCTGAAGGCAACAAGCCGCGCGACAAATGGCGCATCGGCACCGAACACGAGAAATTCCCGTTCTATGTCGACGGCAATGCGCCGGTGCCCTATGGCGGCGATCACGGCATCCGCGCCATTCTCGAAGGCATGCAGGAAAAACTCGGTTGGGATCCGATCATGGATGCCGGCCGCATCATCGGCCTGGTCGAGCCGACCGGCCAGGGCGCGATTTCGCTGGAACCCGGCGGCCAGTTCGAACTGTCCGGCGCGCCGCTCGAGACGATCCACCAGACCTGCCGCGAAGGCAATGCGCATCTGGCGCAGGTGCGCGAGATCGCCGAGCCGATGGGCATACGCTTCCTCGGCCTCGGCGGCAGCCCGAAATGGTCATTGACCGAGACGCCGAAAATGCCGAAGTCGCGTTACGAGATCATGACGCGCTACATGCCCAAGGTCGGCACCAAAGGCCTCGACATGATGTACCGCACCTGCACCATCCAGGTGAATCTCGACTTCGAGAGCGAGGCCGACATGCGCCGCAAGATGCAGGTGTCGCTTAAGCTGCAGCCGCTGTCGACGGCGCTGTTCGCCAACTCGCCGTTCACCGAGGGCCGGCCCAACGGATTTCAGAGCTGGCGCGGCGACATCTGGCGCGACACCGACAACCAGCGCTCGGGCCTGCTCGAATTCTGCTTCTCGCACGATTTCGGCTTCGCCGATTATGTCGAATGGGCGCTCGACGTGCCGATGTACTTCGTCATCCGCGACAGCCAGTACCACGACATGACGCACGTCACCTTCCGCCAGTTCATGGCAGGTGCGGCCCGCAACGAGATACCCGACGGGTTGCCGACGATGGGCGATTGGGCGAACCATCTGTCGACGCTGTTCCCCGACGTGCGATTGAAGCGTTTCCTTGAAATGCGCGGCGCCGATGGCGGACCGTGGCGGCGCATCTGCGCCCTGCCGGCATTCTGGGTCGGGCTGCTCTATGACGCGGCGGCGCTCGACGCGGCCGAGGCGCTAACCTCGAGCTGGAGCTATGAAGAAGTGCTGGCGATGCGCAACGCCGTGCCGGAACAGGGCATTTCGGCGCCGTTCCGCAACACGACACTGCGCGAGATCGCCCGCGACGTGCTCGTCATCTCGCGCATGGGGCTGAAGAACCGCGGCCGCAAGAACCGCGACGGCTACGACGAAACTTCGTTCCTCAGCACGCTGGACGAAGTGGTCGCGCGTGGCACCACAAGCGCCGAAGAGCTGCTCTCCGCCTATCATACGCGCTGGGGCGGCTCGATCGAGCCGGTGTTCATGGAATATGCGTATTAACCGTTTGCTATCCGCTTGGCCGACAGCTCCGGAAATGGCGCTTCAATCAGTGATGGAAACAAATTAGAGCGCTGCGCGTCCTATCGGACGCAAAGGACACCTCTAACTCCCTTTAAGCTACCGCATCGTGCTTTCCGAAAATCGATTCCGATTTTCGGGCCGATGCGGTAGGCTCTCTCCTGGAGGATCTTCCCGGAGGAGAAAACCAATGCCTTCCTTGTTCGACATTCTGGCTCAGGCTCAAAACGGCAACGGCATGCAGGCCCTGGCCCAACAGTTCGGGCTTTCGCAGCAGCAGACGCAATCGGCGGTCGAGGCGCTGCTGCCGGCTTTTTCACAGGGGCTGAAGCGCAACACGTCCGACCCTTACGGGCTGGGCGCGTTCATGACGGCAATGGCCAGCGGCCAGCACGCCAAATATTTCGAGGACGCAAGCCGGGCCTTCTCGCCGCAGGGCGTCGATGAAGGCAACGGCATTCTTGACCATCTGTTCGGCTCCAAAGACCTGTCCCGCGCCGTTGCCAGCCAGGCCGCGCAGGCGAGCGGCGTCAGCCAGCAGGTCCTGCAGCAGATGCTGCCGGTCGTGGCTTCGATGATGATGGGCGGCCTGTTCAAGCAGACCACAAATCAGATGCAGGCAGCAGGCGGATTCGGCGGCAGCAATCCGCTCGGCGAGATTATCGAGCAGATGATGCGGCAAGCTGGCGGCGGCGCACAGGCGCCGGCATCACAGCAGCGCCAGGCGCCGCAGCCCGACCCGATGGACAATCCATTCGGCAAGGTGCTGCAGGACATGTTCGGCGGCGGCGCCCAGGAGCCGCAAAGCCAACCGCAGCAGGCGCCCAATCCCTATGGCGACAATCCTCTCGGCAAGGTGCTGCAGGATATGTTCGGCGGTGGCGCGCAGCAGCCGCAGCAGTCTCAGCCGCGTCAGGCGCCCCGGCAGCACCCGGCGCCACAGCCGCAGGCCAATCCGAGCGGCAGGCCACGGAATCCGTTCGACGATTTGTTCGGCAAGATGTTCGAGACCGGCGCGCAGCAGCGCGACGATTACCAGAAGGGCGTCGAATCGATCTTCGAGCAGTTCAAGCGAGGTATGGATCGGCGGTAGCCTGGACGAGGCTGCCGACATCTGATCTTCAGCGCTGACCAAAGAAAATGCCCGGTCCTTGTGAGAACCGGGCAGTGTGCAGGCGGGCCGGCGGGGAAAACGGCAGGGAGTGGGAGCCTGCGAAATCCTAGCGCCGTGCGCCCTTCAGACGCGCAAAGCATGTGAAGGGGCACGCAACAACGCGATCAGGCCACCTTGCGGGCAATATCCTCGATCGTGTCTGTGCGATCGGCCGCGATGATGCGAAGCCTCTCGGTTGGATCGCGGCCGAACGGCACCTCGATGGCGACGTGGAGATCGGCGCGCGTCAAGCCGATGTCGGCAAGTTCGGCGTCCGACATCTCGCCAAGGCGATAGAAGGCGCGGCGGTTTTTCCAGGCGCGATAGACGTTGGAGATAGTGTTGACCACGCGCGTCGCAATAGCCGGACGCGACGTGATGCGCGAAGTCTCGGTGGCGAAATCAAACGTAGCCATGTCAGTCTCCTTCATTCGAACGGACGAAGACGGGCGATCGGCGCTGGCAACAGCAGCCGTTCCGGTCCCGATTCACATGCCGTCATGTGGACAGTCGTAAATTTGCCATCGTTCGATTGATTAATCCAACGAATGTTTCTAATCTTTAGCATCAACAGCAGTGATGGATTGGACCGATGAAAGCGCCACTCGATCTCGATCAGTTGCAGACCTTCGTCACGATTGTCGACACCGGCAGCTTCACCCGCGCGGCGGAAGCGGTGCATCGGACCCAGTCGGCGGTATCCATGCAGATGCGCCGGCTGGAGGAGCGGATCGGCAAGCCGCTGTTCGAAAAGGACGGGCGTACCAACAGGCTGACCGAGGACGGCGACAGGCTGCTCTCCTACGCAAGACGGCTGCTGTTCCTCAATCGGGAAACGCTGGCCGCCTTCGACGACCAGCGGCTCGAAGGCACGATCCGCATCGGCACTCCGGACGACTATGCCGATCGTTTTTTGCCCGAGATCATGGCCCGCTTCGCCCGTTCCAATCCACGTGTCGAACTGACCGTGATCTGCGAGCCGACGCCGGGGCTGGTCGATCACATCAAGCGCGGCAATCTCGATCTGGCGCTGGTGACGCACAATGACGCACACGGCCAGTCGGAAGTGGTGCGGCGCGAACCGCTGCTGTGGGTCACTTCGGCCAACCACGCGACACATGAGCAGGACACGTTGCCAATGGCTTTCGGCCGGCCGAACTGCATCTGGCGGCGGGCTGCCGTCGACGTGCTCGACCGGCAGAACCGCGACTACCGCATCCTGTTCACCAGCTTCTCGGCAACCGTCATCACCGCTGCGGTGCTTTCCGGCCTGGCGATCTCGGTGCTGCCGGAATGTGCGCTGCGGCCCGGCATGCGGGTTCTGGGCGACGCCGACGGGTTCGGTACCCTGCCCGATTGCCGCATCGGCATCATGCGCGGCCAGACGTCGCGGCCGGAGATCGTCGACGCGCTGGCCCGTCACATTTCGGAAAGCCTCGACAATATTTCCGTGCCGCTCGGCGAAGATACGGGAAGCTTCGACTTCCCGGCATTTGCCTTCTCTAAGACGAAGCGGACCAAGCCGAACCAGATCTCGCCGGGCTGGTGAAAAACCCCCGCAATTGGCCGGCACCGGACACACCCGTCTTGACGCGGACGGACAACCGCCCCCCAATCGGCCAATGAGCGACGCAGTATCCGAATCACGCACCAACGCCACCGAATACACGGTGAGCGAGATTTCCGGCGCGCTAAAGCGCACAGTCGAGGACGTCTTCGGCAATGTGCGGGTGCGCGGCGAAATATCGGGCTATCGCGGGCCGCATTCCTCCGGCCATGCCTATTTCTGCCTGAAGGACGACCGCGCGCGGCTCGATGCCGTGGTCTGGAAAACCACGATGAGCCGGCTGAAGTTCCGCCCCGAAGAAGGCATGGAGGTGATCGCCACCGGCCGGCTCACCACCTATCCTGGAAAGTCCAACTACCAGATCGTCATCGATAATCTGGAGCCGGCCGGCGCCGGGGCGCTGATGGCGCTGCTTGACGAGCGCAAGCGCCGGCTGCAGGCCGAAGGCCTGTTCGATGCCGGCCGCAAGCGCTTGCTGCCGTTCATGCCGCGCGTCATCGGCGTCGTCACCTCGCCGACAGGTTCCGTCATTCGCGACATTATCCACCGGATCAAGGACCGGTTTCCGCTGCATGTGCTTGTCTGGCCGGTGCGGGTGCAGGGCGAGACGGCAGGCGCGGAAGTGACCGCCGCCGTCAACGGCTTCAACGCACTGGCGCAGGATGGCATTATCCCGCACCCCGACCTGTTGATCGTGGCGCGCGGCGGCGGCAGCCTCGAGGACCTTTGGGGGTTCAATGACGAGGCGCTGGCCCGCGCCGTCGCCGCCTCGCGCATTCCGGTGATCTCCGCTGTCGGCCATGAAACGGACTGGACGCTGATCGACCTGGCGGCGGATGTGCGGGCGCCGACGCCGACGGGTGCCGCGGAGATCGCCGTGCCCGTGCGCGCCGACCTCGAGGTGACGCTTGCCGGCCTTGGTGCGCGGCTCAAGACCGCGGCATCGCGCAATTTCGAGCGTAAGCGCCAGGCGGTGCGTGCCGCCGCGCGGGCGCTGCCCTCGCCCGACCAGCTGCTGGCATTGCCGCGCCGGCGTTTCGACGAGGCGACGAGCCGGCTTGGGCGGGCGCTGTCCGTCAGCGTCCAACGCAAGCGGGCCAGGCTTCAGGCGCAGCGGCTGACGCCGGCCACCCTGTCGCGACGCATGAACGAAGCCCGCACGCTGGCCGGCCGCGACCTCGCCCGCGCGCAAGCGGCGTTCTTCGCCATCGTGCGCGAGCGGCGAACGCGGTTCTCGCGCACCGCCGCGCGGCTGTCGCCCGCGCCGATCGCAAGGCGGCAGAAATTGCAGGCAGATGCCCTGGCCGCGCTATCACGGCGACAGGACCGGGTGATTTCGGTGCGGCTCGAACGCTTGCGCGAGAAACTGACCCAGGCCGACCGGCTGCTGGCGACGCTGTCGCACAAGGCGGTGCTGGCGCGGGGCTTCGCCTTGGTGAAAGACCTCGACGGCGCGGTGATCAAGCAAGCGGCGGAAGTGGTGCCGGGGATGGCACTTACGCTGGAGTTCGCCGACGGGACCGCCGATGCGGTTGCGGCCAGCGGTGCCGCACGGCCGAAAACAATTGCAAAGCCGGGCGCCAAAGCCAAGGAGCCTGGCAATCAAGGCTCCCTGTTCTGAGTGCCCATGACTGCTGAGTGCGCATGACTTCTAAAATGCCTATGAGCGGCAATCCACATCACCGGACGACGCCTTCCGGCAGGCCGCGGGCGAGAGACTTCGGCATAAGTTTTGACGGCACGCCTGGGCCGTTCAACGCCATCACCGATGTGGCTGGCGTTGCGGTCGGTTATTCGACGCTGATTTCGGGCGATGGCGCGCTGGTGGTCGGCAAGGGACCGGTGCGCACCGGCGTGACCGCCGTCCTCCCGAGACCTCGCGCCGATCTCGCCACGCCGATCTTTGCCGGCATCTTCAGCCAGAACGGCAATGGCGAATTGACCGGCTCGCACATGATCGAGGAAACCGGCGCCTTCAATTTTCCGATCACCATCACCAACACGCATTCCTGCGGCGTTTCACGCGACGCAACGCTGCGCTGGATGCAGCGCATGCTTCCGGCCGCGCTCGACAGCGGCTGGGGCCTGCCGGTGGCGGCGGAAACCTATGACGGCTTCCTGAACGACATCAACGGCCACCATCTCAGGTCAGAGCATGTCGCCGCGGCACTCGATGGCGCGACCAGAGGATCGATCGAGGAAGGCAGCGTCGGCGGCGGCACAGGGATGATCGCCTTCGGTTTCAAGGCAGGCTCCGGCACGGCATCGCGGATCGTCGATTGGCACGGCCGGCGCTACACGGTCGGCGCGTTCGTGCAGGCGAATTTCGGCAAGCGGAGCAATTTCACCATTCGCGGCTTGCGCGCCGGGCCCGATCTCGTGGAACCGGCGATCCGCGAAAGCACGCCGCGCGCCGAAAAGGGCTCAATCATCGGGATCATCGCCACCGATGTGCCGTTCATGCCGCATCAGATGAAGCGGCTGGCCCGCGGGCGCCGCTCGGCGTCGCCATGACCGGCGGGTTCGGCTATCATAGCTCGGGCGATATTTTCCTGGCCTTTTCGACAGCCAACCGCGAAGCGGCACTGGCGCCATCAGGCCGCATCGCCAGTGCCGATTTTATCCCGGATACCGACATCGATCCGTTCTTCGACGCCGTGATCGAGAGTGTGGAGGAGGCGATTCTCAATGCGCTGGTCGCCAATGACGACATGACCGGACGCGACGGCAACTTCGTGCCGGCGCTGCCGAAGGCTTGGCTCAAGGGCAAATTCGGGGCGAGTCAGGGGAGGTAGGACTGTGGCGCGTCACGCGTCGCACAGGTCGTGGAAATGGTTAAGCCTGGTAAATAGATGCCTTGTCCCGGCCTTTCGCCGGGTCGGCATGTCACCGGGCAGACTTGTCCGAATTCTTTTCGTCCTGGTCGGCCTCAGCCGCCTCTTCCAGCCTCGACGCGATAAGTTCCTGAATATCGCCGACCTCTTCCTGGATATCCTCCAGCGGTATGCCGGCCTCAGCCGCCTTGGCGGCGCATTCCCTGGCGAGGGTCACGGCCTGCTGCTCGATCCTGTCCAGCGAGGACTGGCAGTGGACCTTTTCGCCGATCCACTCCTGCAAGAACTCGATCGCGTGTTCGCTCATGCTGCTGTTCCCTGGCGGCTGCGCCGGTTGGTAATTGTAAACGCCGGTATCCCCGGAAAGATGCACGCTCCCATTCCAACCGAGTCGTCGTCCTCCGGCAAGTCGACCTTGCCCAAGCTCCACAGAGCTGACGTGAATCGAAGATTCAAGAAGCACATTCTAATTCTTGAGGAGATTCTATTTTCTTGAGGAGACTGGCACCGTTGGCTGGGATCATGTCCCGGATCGCACCATTGTTTCTACTTGCTTTTTTCCGGTATTCCAGTCAATTTGTATGACAATAGGTGTCACAATACGTGGCGCGTTTGCGGCGCCATTCGCTGCGCACCCCTAGGGCACGCGGCCAAAGCCGCCGCTATATAGTGACATCCTCAGGCAATGTCGACTCTGCTCGCCATCCTGCTTCTTTCCGCTGCGCCGAGCGCATCTGGATGGCGTACTATCATCATCGGGCCGAGCATACTTCGCCGGGAATCGACCGAGCGCATTGAGGTGCTGAGCAGCAGCTGTAGCTGTGCCAGCGATCCTGCCGCGGTCGCTTCTCGCCAGAGAATTGCCGGCCGGCGGCCACTTTGCCGGCTCGCCACTCGGGAGGCTGATTTCCTCGGCAAGTGCGTTGTTTCAATAATCGAAAGTTCGGCCTATCCGCCAACCATGAGCTTGACGACTTCGTCATGGTTGGTCTCCGAGATCTTGCGCTCGCCGGCCTGAACGCCTCGGCGCAGCACGACGATGCGGTCGGAAACGGCGAAAATATCCTGCAGATTGTGCGAGATGAAGATCACGCCCCGCCCTTGTGCCTTGAGCTGGTGGATGAGCGAAATGACCTTGCGCTGCTCCGGTACGCCGAGGGCCGCGGTCGGTTCGTCCATGATCAGGATCTGCGCGTCCCAATAGACGGCCCGGCCGATGGCGACAGCCTGCCGTTGACCGCCGGAGAAATTGCTGACCGGGGCGTCGAGCCGGCTGACATGGAAGTCTAGCCGTCCCATGGTCTGCTTGGCGGCGACGGCCATGGCCTTGCGATCGAGCACCGGCAAAAAGCCGAAGGCCTTGCGCATGGGTTCACGGCCGAGGAAGATATTGGCGCCGATGGACAAATTGTCGGCGAGAGCGAGATCCTGGTAAATGGTCTCGATGCCTTTTTCGCGCGCCTCCTGCGGCGTCGCAAATGTCACCGGCTGACCCCTCAACAGAATTTCACCGCCGGTCGGCTGAAAGACGCCCGATATCGCCTTGATCAGCGTCGTCTTGCCGGCGCCGTTGTCGCCCGCCAGCGCCACCACTTCGCCCGGCCGCACGGCCATGGAGAAATCATTCAGCGCCTGCACCGCACCGAAATGCTTGGAAAGATGTCGGACTTCGAGAAGGGGGGTGGTTTGTTCGGAACTATTCATCCTGGCGAGCTCCACTGAACCGGCGCTGCGCCTGGTCGATAAGGACGGAGATAATGATGACGAGGCCGACGGCGATGAACTGCCAGAACGGCTCGACATTGACGAAAACGAGCCCGTATTGAATGACCGCGATCACCAAGGCGCCGGCGACCGTCCCGAAGATGGTGCCGGAGCCACCGAACAGGCTAGCGCCGCCGATCACCACGGCTGCGACGCTGTCGAGCAGCAAGGGTTCGCCGGCCTGGGCGGCGCCCGCGGTGAAGCGCGCTGCATAGAGCGCGCCCCCGAGGCCGGCGCACATCGCCGAAAGCACGTAGAGGCGCAGGATGTGGCCCCTGATGTCGATGCCGGCGCGACGCGCCGCCTGCACATTGGCGCCGATAGCGTAATTATGCTGGCCGAACCGGGTCTGGCTCAGGATGTAGTGCATCACGACGACGAAAACGGCGGCGATGATGACGAGATAAGGCACACCGTAGAGCCTGCCGTTACCGAGCAGCGCGAACCAGGAATTCTGGACCGGCACCGTCGTGCCGCCGGCCAGCAGGAACGCAGCGCCGCGCGCAACGCCGAACATGCCAAGCGTGCCGATGAAGGGTGGAATTCTGAGGCGCGAGATCAGCAAGCCGTTGATGACGCCAGGCACGCCGG
Source organism: Mesorhizobium sp. M1322 (assembly GCF_040318085.1). Taxonomy (NCBI): domain Bacteria; kingdom Pseudomonadati; phylum Pseudomonadota; class Alphaproteobacteria; order Hyphomicrobiales; family Phyllobacteriaceae; genus Mesorhizobium; species Mesorhizobium sp. M1322. The sequence goes on along the minus strand of NZ_JAMYLP010000015.1, from coordinate 73,550 downwards.
CGACGATCACGGCCGCCAAAATACCCGCCAGCATGGCCAGTGGCACTGGGATTGCGGCTCCCGCCATATTCGTAGCGTGGGCCGCGACGACGGCCGCGAGACCCATGATGAAGCCCAAGGAGAGGTCGATGCCTCCCGAAATGATGACGAAGGTCTGCCCGGTCGCCAGCAGCAACGGCGCCACGGCAAATATCGCAATGGACTGCACGTTGAACGGGTTGAGCACGAAGGTCGCGCCGAAGGAGAGCCTCGACCAGACCTCGAAACAGATGATCAGGCCCGCGAGGAACAGCCAGGCGCGTCCTTCTGCGACGCGTGCGAGCCAGCTCCTGGCCGGGTCACCGTGATCCGCCTGAGGAGCGACATGCGTTTCGATTGGTGATGTTGAGGTCATGAATGGTTCCGATCCGCAGCGCGGCCTCCGTCAAACAGGGTCAAAGGGACCCGGCGCAGGTCTCCTTCCGGCAGGCCGGAAGGAGACTGCCTGGACTTATTCGGAATAGAGGTACTTCGAGATGTTGGGGTCGGCGATGTTGGACTTGTCCATGATCGTAAAGCCGGTGCCGATCGCAACCGGGATCGACTGGCCGGTCAGATGGGCATAGGCCGACATGACACCGAAATAGCCGATTTCCGCGGGATGCTGGGCAATCGCTACGTCGACAAGACCAGTGTTGATGTTGTCGACAATGCTGGTCGGCGCGTCGAACGCCACGACCTTGACGGTGCCAGTCTGCCCGGCCTGCTGGACGCCATTCGCCGCGCCAAGCGCGGAGAAAAGGTTTGCGCCGAACACGCCAACGAGATCGGGATTGCGCGCGAACACAGCCTGCAGCTGCGAGGCGGCCTTGTTGGCGTCATTGTCGTTGAACTGGGTCTCGAGAACGGTGATGTCGGGATGGTTGGCCGCCATCTCCTTGTTGAAGCCCTCTTCACGCTGGTCGGTGGTCGAAATGCCAGGCTTGACGTTCGAAACGTAGACCTTGCCCTTGTCGCCTATGGCCTTGGCCAATGCCCGCGCGGCGATCTCGCCGCCCAGAATATTGTCCGAAGCGATATAGGACAGTGGGAAATCCGCCTCGCCGGCGCCGGTCTGGTAGACGCCGCTGCCGATGAAAGTGTCGACGGTGATCACCGGAATGCCGGCATCGTTGGCCTTGCGCAGCGGCTCGACCAATTGAACCTTGTCGGTCGGCGCGATCAGGATAGCGTCCGGCTTCTTGGCGATCACCGCGTCAAGCACGGGGACTTGCGTTACCGGATTGAAATCCGGGGCGCCTTGGAAAACCAGGGTCACGCCAAGGGCATCAGCTGCCGCCTGGGCGCCCTTGCGCATGGTGATGTAGAAACCGTCGGTGGTAAGACCCGGAATGAGCGCAATGGTGAACTTCTTGTCCTGCGCCAAAGCGGGCGTGACCAGCGCCGTTGCGCAGATGGCGAGAGCCGCCAGGGCGGCAACAATCTTCTTCATAACATCCTCCTCATAATGTTGGCAGATTTGCCGTTGCGATCGACATTGAAATGGCGGTCAATTTGTTCCGGCTATGTGAAGTGCTGGCGGCGAGTGACGGGTTCGCCTGCTTGCTGTTATGGGCAGCTTTCCTCCCGAGCGCCCCCCCAGTCGTTAGATCAGCCAGTCGAAACGACCAGCATGATGCGCAGTCCCGTTCCTAGCCTCCGCAAGGAACAGCGCCGCTCGGCGCGCATGCGTGCCTAGCCGCAAAGTTGTAACACTTTGCTGAAAGAAATTGCAACCTGGTATTTCCGGGATCGAAACGCTTTCAAACCGGACAACATTTATCCGCTCCGCAGAACCCCTCACGCAGACTATTGCCCCAACGCTTTGACGACACAACTGATGATTTCGCGGCGGCAGGCTCGCGAGCCGGGTTTGGATCAGGCGTGCCGATGTCACGCATCGTCGCGCGCCCACACTATCGGGGTAAGAGAGCCTCGAGGATGGCCTGAGCCGTCTTCGTGTCCGTTACCAGGGCATTGATAAGCTTGGCGCGGACGGCACCGATGATGGCCGTCGCCTTCTCCGGCGAGGCGGCAACACCGACCACCAAGGGGACGGCTCGAAGCTGGGCCGGCGACATTGCGATCATCCGGCCCTCCCCCTCCCACGGGATAAGGTTACCTTCGGCGTCGAAATAATGGCGAATGACGTCTCCAGCCGCATGAAACAGGGCCTGTTCGCTCAGCGTGGCCGCGCTCGCCTCGGGCGGATTGATGGCATGGGGCAGACCGATGCCGACGATCGCAACGTCGGTCCGGTCCCAAAGCGCGACGCTGTCGCGGATGGCTGCATCGCCGAGGAAGACCTCACGCAACTCGGTGGACGGCAGATAGGGCGCATGGATGAAATGCGGCGTCCCGCCGAACTCTTCGGCGGCAAGCCGCACAAACTCGTTGATCTGAAAATGCGGCGCCTGCTGCTGCATGCCGCCGGTGGCAGCGACGGTAAGAATGCCGGGAATGCGCGGCAGGCCTGCTTGGATCACCTCGCGAACGGCTCGTCCCCAGCCAATGGCGACCACCGAGCCGGCCGTCAGTTCCGCTTGCCTGAGCAAGGCGCCGAGCGGCGCAGCGAGGGCCGTCAGCGCACCGGCTGCCGGCGTTTCGATGACCGCCGCGTCGCGAAGTCCGAGTCCCTCGACCAACTGCGTGGTGATGCCTTCGGGGGTTGCAAGATCGAGAACCTCAATCCGCACGATGCCCTCTGCTCTCGCGCGCTGCAGGAGACGCGATATGGTCGCGGTGGAGACCCCAAGCCGCCGCGCGATATCGACCTGCGACATGTCAGCCTCATAGTGCAGTTTGGCGACCGTATGCAGCATCGTTCGCGATGCGGCTGCATCTTGTGCGGGAGGGACAGGCAGCTTGCAATTCCTTTCAGCAATGTGTTACAGACCCAGCGACCGATGGGAGTTATCGCGCAAATTCGGCTGACTCGCAACGTGGGCTCGTTTCCACGACAGATTGGGGGCCAAGGCCAAATTTCTCGGTTCGATAGCGCATCAAAGCGGCAAAACCTCCTGCCGACAGGCAGGTAAAAACTAAACCTTTCTTGTTCCACGGAACCGCGCCCTGTTGAATGGGCGCCAACATCGGACAGAAGACCATGACAAAGATGACGACCGCAGAGTTGCGCGGCTACCAGCAGATATGCGGCACGGACGGGGCCATCATGGCCATCGCCTGTGACCAGCGCGGCGGCATGCGGACCTTGCTTGCGGCGGACCCTGCAGAACAGGCCAAGATCACCAACGACATGCTCGGCGACACCAAGTCGGACATCACGCGATACCTCGCCAGCCAGGCATCCTGCGTGCTGCTCGACCCGCTCTGTGCGGTGCCGCGGGTTGTCGATGAAGGGGTGCTGAGCCGCGACACAGCTCTGCTCATCGGCCTCGATGCCTCGGGCTTCGACGTCTCCCCCGCCGGCTACCGCCTGTCGCGCCTCGTTCCCGGCATCGGCGCGCGCCGCGTCCGCGAGCTCGGCGGCACCGGCGGCAAGATCATGGTCTATCTCAGGGCTGATAGGCCTGAGGCGAATGAGCAAAACGTCGCCATTCTGCGCCAATGCATCGCCGACTTCGCGCAAGAGGACCTCCTGCTGGTCGTCGAGTTCCTGACCTACCAGGTCGAAGGGGAAAGCCTTGAAGACTATACAGCCAAGATCCCCTGGCTTGTCGAAGAAGGCACCCGGATTTCGCTGGAATGCGGGGCAAAGGTGCTCAAGCTTCCTTATCCCGGAACGCCGGAAGCCTGCGCCAGGATCACCAGCATGGCTGGCGAGGTGCCATGGGCGGTCCTCTCCGCCGGCGTCAACCACGCAACCTTCCTGGGCCAGGTCGAGATCGCGATGAGGAACGGCGCGTCAGGCGTCATCGCCGGCCGGTCGCTGTGGAAGGACTGCATCTCGCTTGACCGTGACATTCAGCGGGAAAGGCTTAAGACCATCGCAGTGTCGAGATTGCGCGAGCTTCAGGCGGTGATCGGAAACAACAGGCAGAAAGCCGCTTAGCCATTCGGCGTTCACACCGGGCACGTATGGGACGTCATGCCTCTTAGTTCGATCGCCATAGGAATCGATATCGGCGGCACCAATCTGCGCGCCGCGCGCATTTCCGGCGCAGGCGAAATCCTCGACCGCATTTCCGAGAAAAGCGCGCCGGACCCGGAGCTCGTGCTCTCCCGGATCGCCGAAATGGTGCGCCGGCTCGATTCTCCCGAAGTTGCGGCCATCGGCATCGGCGTCCCCGGACGCGTCGATGCGCGGCTTGGCGCGGTCTTGTCCGGAGGCTATGTCAATCTCGCCTCGGTCTCCCTGGCGCAGCGACTGGAAAGCCTGGCGGGCAAGCCCGTGGTGATCGACAATGACTGCAACATGGCACTGATGGCGGAAATGGCTCTCGGCGCCGCCAGCGGCCATGAAAGCATCGTCATGTTCACGATCGGGACCGGCATTGGCGGTGCCGTGGCCCAAGATCGGCGGATCGTCCGCGGCAAGGGGACGGCAGGGCAGCTCGGCCACATCACCGTCGACATATCAGGCGAAGCGTGCGCCTGCGGCCGGCGCGGCTGCGTTGAAACCACCAGCTCAGGCACAGCGCTTGGCCGTCACGTCGCGCGGGCAGGCCTCGGTCCGGATGTTTCGGTCGATCAGCTTTTTGCCCGGGATGCGGGCGGCGATCCCTTGGCGCGCGGCATACTGCAAGCCTGGGCCGGGCCGCTGCGTGCGGCAATCGATACGACCGTGGCCATGTTCGACCCTGACCTGGTCCTGCTCGGCGGCGGACTCGGCCTGGCGGCCCACCGGGCGCTTGCCGGGGCTCCCGCCTTGGCTCCGTGGTACCAATGCCCGGTGGCACCGGCGCAACTGGGCGACGACGCAGGCGTCATCGGCGCCGGTCTGCAAGCGCTCGCGAGGAAGGCGGAAGTCGCGCCCGTGTCCTCTGCCCGGCTCAACCCCGGCGGGCGTGCCGTGCCCGGCCGGCGCGCTGTGCTCGTCAACGGCATCCCCGCCAGCGGCAAAAGCACGGTCTCGCGCGGCATCGCCGAGCGCATGGGCTGGCCATTGCTCGCGCTCGATACCATCAAGAACCCGTTCCTCGAAGTGCTCGGCGGCGGCGATCGCGAATTCAACCGCACGCTCGGGCGCGCCAGTTACGAAGCCATCTGGTCGGTCATCGGCGAGGCTCCGGCGGGCACCATATTTGTCGTCGACGCCTGGTTCGGCTTCCAGCCGCGCCAGGTGCTCGAGGATCACCTGCGAAGGGCCGGCGTCGAGCAGACCGCCGAAATTTGGTGTCATGCTCCGGGCGAGGTTCTTGCCGAGCGCTATCGCGCACGGCTCGACCAGCGTCCCGCCGGCCATCCCGGCGCCGCCTACATCCCCGACCTGACCGAACTGGCCGACCGCGCCGAGCCGCTGCGGCGCGGACCGCTGTTTGACGTCGACACGACCAAACCGATCGCTTTCGATGCCATCACACAATGGTTGCAGGCGACGATTGCGGCTGACACATAGGCAGCGCGGCCGCCTACCTCCGGATCCACAATCCGAGTGCAGCCGTTGATTGGCTTTTTTGCCATCATGTTACCACGGTGCCTGCCCGCTCTGTCTCGACAATCGTTCCCGAAATACCTGTCAGGATGGCTTGCCGCCTTGGGCGGGCGCGTCCGTGTAAGCGGATTCGCGCACTGCCGGTGGAACAAGATTTGCTCCACACCGTTCAAGCTAAGCAATCCGTCGCGGCAGCAATGAAGCGCCACAGCGGAGTTCGCTTGGAGGTAATATGAGAAAGCAACTTTCCTCGGCCGCGACAGGCATCCTTCTGCTCGTTGGCGTCAGCGCCGCCGCCGCTCAGGACGTCATCATTCAACCCGAGCAGGATACTGTGATTCGGGAATACGTGAAAAAGAAACCGATGGCATCCGTCAGCCTTCTCGGCGTGGAGCTCAACATCGGCACAGCTCTGCCCGATACAGTCGAGCTTTACGAGGTGCCGGACGTTCAATACCGCTACGTCGTCGTCGATGGCCGAACCGTCCTGGTCGATCCAGGTACGCGCAAGATTGTGAAGGTCTACGACTGACACGAGCTCTTTGGACTGACGCCCGCCGTGCCGAAGTGCGCGGCGGGCTTGTTGTTTGGAACGAAGGCCAGCGCCGACGCGCTAACCGCGCGTTTTGGCGTTTGGAGTCTAGCGCGCTTTCCGACGGATTAGCGGCCAATTGGCGGATCGCCGATCCTACCCCATCCGCCAGCAGGTTTAATTTATTGAGGAAAGTAGTGGTACCGTTGGCTGGGATCGAACCAGCGACCTCCGGATCCACAATCCGGCGCTCTAACCATCTGAGCTACAACGGCACGTCTGCCCATTCTCCGGGCCCGCTCTGTCGTTCGGCGATGCGTCCATACGGGCTATCGGAGTCTAATTCAAGGCTTTTGGCCGCGCATGACCCCGAAAATCAGAATCGATTTTCGGAAAGGATCATGCACAAAATCCAAAGTCTTACAGCGTCCTTTGCGCGTCCAAGAGGACGCGCGGCGCTGTAAGCAAAGAGCGCTCCGGCATCGACATCCTATTTCGCCGGGCAAAGAAAAAGGCCGGCGGGAGGAGGTGCCGGCCTTTTCCTGTTACGAGCCAGCGGGAGGAGGTGCTGGCTGGTCACCCCGGAGAGCAGAGGGAGGAGGTTCCACCCGCCGGGTATTCGCTTGGCCACTATATCTCACATAATCCTGTTCGAAGAAATGCGACCTTTTGTTGCATCTTCGAAATATGCGCAAATATTAGGCGGCCTTGATTTCGCTCATCGCCTTCTCGAAGGCGGTCTTGATCGGCTTGGAGACGTCCTCGGCCGCCTTGGAAGCGACGGTCTGGAAATCCTTTGCCTGCTCGACGGTCATCTCGACGCGCTTACGCAGGAATGCGGTCTGCAGTTCAACGACCTCCGACAGCGACTTGGCGCCGATCAGCGCTTCGAAATGCGAAAAGCCGGCTTCGGTATTAGCGCGCAGAGCGGCGATGGTCTTGAGCGACAGGTCGTTGGAAACGGTCTTGGCGGTCTCAAAGGTCGACTCCAGAGCCTTCTGGGTCTCTTCGGCGCCGGTCTTCAGCTTGGCATAGGCCTCTTTCGACTGCTCGACGCCCTTTTCGGCGAAAGCGCGGATCTGGTCGGTGGCTTTGGAAGCGTCGAAGCTCGGGAATTCGACATTTTCAGCGGTCTTGGTCCTGGACATATTCCATCCTTTGCAGCGGCAGCGGCTTCGACAGAAAGCCGTCTCGTTCATGTATGATGGCAATATAAAGGCAAATTTTGTGCATTGCAATATCTTTGTTGCAGCGCACCATACAATTTCTCTCCCAACGTTAACCACGAGCCCAGAGATTCCGGCGGTTGCACGCTATGGCTTGTGGACCTTCGCGCCGTCGGCTTTTATTAACAAAGCGTTAACCGAAAACTGCCGCTCTGTGAGGGTTCCCAAAGCGCATGCCGTCCGAAAACTACTCCTTCCTCGACGTCGCCGTGCTCGACGCGGTCCGCCAGCGCTTTGCCGCCGGCGACGCGATCGCCCTTCTGTCGGCAGACCTCGAACAGGTGATCTGGGCCAACGGACCAGGGGCAGCGGAGTTCGGCTACCCCGACATCGAGGCCATCATCGGCGCCTCGACAGGCTTGCCGCTGATCGCCAGGCGCCAGATCATGGCGGCAAGCGGTTTTCCACAGATCGGCCGCGACCGCGCCATCACGGTACGGCTGGCAACCGGCCTGACCAGCCGCGCGGTTGGCTTTCTGGCCAGCGCGGTGACAATGCCTGACGGCGAAAACGCGATCATGCTAGCGGTGCCGGCGGCACAGACCGGCTCGCGCAGCGCTGCCGAGATCGCCGCACGGGCCATCAGCGGCTTTACCGAAGACGGTCATTACATCTCCTTCGTCGACGCCAAGGGCAACATCGAGGCCGCTTCCGACGGTTTTTCGGCGCTCGGCATCCTGCCCGAAACGCTGGCAGCGCTTGTGACCGATGTGGCGCACGAGAGCGACCGCATCGTCAAACGCCTCGTTCCAGGCGGCACCACTTCCTATCCGGCCGGCCTCGCCCGGCTGACGGACGAGCGGCACCTGCTGGTGGTGATCGACGAGGACCAGCTTGACTCCGAAGAGGCCTCTGCTGGCGAGCGCAGCGCTGGGATGGAAACCGCTACCGGTACGGCGGCGGCTGATGCCGCAGTCCCGCCAAAAGCAGAACAGGCCAACGCGCCGGCAACAGTCGTGAAGACGGATGCGGCAGCGCAGACAGTCCCGACAGCCGGCGAAGACACTTCGGTGTCGGCTGAGCATGAGATTGCCGATTCCATCGGGCCCGATTCGACCGGACCTGATTCAACCGCGCCTGATTCAACCGAGCAGGGTCCGGAAGCGGGCGGCGGAATGCCTCCACAGCATGACCATTGGTATTTCAGCGCCAGCGAGGATGAGGCGCAAAAGCGGGAACCGGATGCGTCCGGACATGTCGAGGCGGATGCTTCGGCGGAAAGTTCCGCACAGGATGCCATCAGGGCCGCCTCCCCGACTGAGCGTGCCATCCCCTCGATCGACCGCGCGGCGGCGCCCCTGCGTTTCGTCTGGCGCACCGACGCCGAAGGCAGGTTCAGTGCGCTGTCGCCGGAATTCGCGGAACTCGTCGGCAAGCCTGCCGCCGATGTGATCGGCCGGCGCTTCAGGGACGTCGCGGCCACCTTCGCCCTCGATGCGTCGGGCGAGATCGCCGGCCTGCTCGACCGACGCGACACCTGGTCCGGCCGCTCGGTGCTGTGGCCGGTTGCCGGCACCGATTTCAAGATACCCGTCGATCTGGCGGCGCTGCCTGTCTACGGCCGCAGCCGTGCCTTCGAGGGTTTTCGCGGCTTCGGCGTTGCCCGCACCAGCGATGCAGTGGTCGATCCCGAAGCGATCGGCATGGCGCTTGTCCCCAATGCCGAGGCTCCCGCAGCCGTCGAGCCGGAAGTCGCCAAAGCGCCTGACGAAACCGACCCGTTCCAGGGCGAGGTGCCGGCGCTGACCATCGTGCCGAAGCCGGAGCGGCGCTTTGCCGACAAGGTGATCCGGTTGGCCGAGCACAGGCAGCCGGCCAACGACAAAGGCCTGTCGACGCTGGAACGCAGTGCATTCCGTGAGATCGGCGAGCGGCTCAAGAAGGACAATCCCCCGACCGAACAGCCCGATGCTGCAATACCGGCAGAACCGGCTGCGGCGGACCTGACCGAAACCGATGTCGAAGACGAGAAGGATGTCGCAAGGCTCGACGGCGAGCAGCCGGAAACAACTGTGTCCGGCATCTCAGGCTCGCTGCTCGACTATGCCGACCGGGACTATGTCGCCGACAATAGCGACGGTGCGCCGGTTTCGGAGCCGGACAAGGCGGCGCAAGAGGTAGTCGAACCCACCGACACGGGCAGTCGATCGACCGCCGCCGAAGACGACGACAGCATGACGGCTGCCGATTTCCGTGACGCAGAAGACAACGAGGATTGGGCGCGGCCCGATGACGACGAAGCCCGTTCGTCAGCCGATGACATCGGCGATGCCGGCGACGTGGAGCCGGCGCCGATCGAGCGGCCGCGCCTGCCGGTGCCGCCGCTCAAGCTCGAAGGCTTCGTGCCATCGGCTTTTTCGGCCGCAGATGACAGCAAGGCTCCGGATATCTCGATCCTCGGCAAGCTGCCGGTGCCCCTGCTCATCCATTCCGGCGACGATCTTCACTATGCGAATGAGGAATTCCTCAGCCTGACCGGCTATGACACGCTCGACGATCTGGAGGATGCCGGTGGCCTCGGCGCGCTGTTTGCCGATCCTTACGACGACAGCGCCTCCGACGGGACTGATCACGCATTGCGGTTGAAAACGCATGACGGTCAGGAGTTCCCGATCGAGGCCATTCTGCGTTCGGTGCCGTGGCGTGGCGGCAAGGCGCTGATGCTGGTCGTGCGCCGTTCCGGCGACGACGAGGCAGCAGCTATTCCGCATGGCGCCGACGACCAGACGCAGCCGGACACTTCCGAGCTCAAGGCACGCATCGCCGAGATGCGCACCATCATCGACACCGCGACCGATGGCGTCGTGCTGATCGGCCGAGACGGAACGATCCGCTCGATCAGCCGACCGGCGGAAGCGCTGTTCGGTTTCGACAGCGACGAGGTGACCGGCAAGCCCTTCGTCTCGCTGTTCGCGATCGAAAGCCAGCGCGCCGCGCGAGACTATCTCGACGGATTGTCCGAGCCCGGCGTGGCTAGCGTGCTCAACGACGGCCGCGAGGTGATCGGACGCGAGGCGCAGGGGCGTTTCATTCCGCTGTTCATGACCATCGGCAGCCTGCCCAACGACAGCGGCTTCTGCGCGGTGGTGCGCGACATCACCCAGTGGAAGCGGGCCGAAGAGGACCTGACCCAGGCGCGCGCCGTGGCCGAGCGCGCCTCCTCGCAGAAGACCGACTTCCTCGCCCGCATAAGCCACGAGATCCGCACCCCGCTTAACGCCATCATCGGGTTTTCCGAGCTGATGGTCGACGAGAAATTCGGGCCGGTCGCCAATGACCGCTACCGCGACTATCTGCGTGACATCAACCGGTCGGGCAACCACGTGCTCGACCTGGTCAACGACCTGCTCGACATTTCGAAGATCGAGGCCGGCCAGCAGGAGATGGCCTATGAGGCGGTGTCGCTCAACGACACGCTGGCCGAGACGGTGGCGATGATGCAGCCGCAAGCCAACCGCGAACGTGTCATCATCCGCTCCAGCTTCGCCTCACGGCTGCCGGAAGTGGTGGCCGATCTGCGCAGCGTGCGCCAGATCGCGCTGAACATCCTGTCGAATGCCATCCGCTACACGCAGGCCGGCGGCCAGGTGATCGTATCGACAGCTTACGAGATCTCCGGCGACGTCGTGGTGCGCGTGCGCGACACCGGTATCGGCATGAGCCAGTCCGAGATCGAGCAGGCGCTCAAGCCGTTCAAGCAGATCAACGCGCTGAAGCGCGGGCGCGGCGACGGCACCGGTCTCGGGCTGCCGCTGACCAAGGCCATGGTCGAGGCGAACCGGGCCCGGTTCACCATCAACTCGACGCCCGGCGAGGGCACCCTGGTCGAAGTCGCTTTCCCGTCGACCCGCGTGCTCGCGGATTAGAGCGGCGGACTTTCAGTCGTCCGTGTCGCCGCTCTATCTTTTGTTTGAGCATCGGATTTTCCCAAAACCGGTCCCCACTTTTGGGTCCGGTGCTCTATCTTTTTGTTAGAGCACCGGATTGTCCCAAAACCGGTGCCCACTTTTGGGTCCGGTGCTCTATCTTTTTGTTTGAGCATAGGATTTTCCCAAAACCGGTGCCCACTTTTGGGTCCGATGCTCCAAAAGAAAGAAAAGGCGTCCAACAGGACGCCTTGAATGATTGGATTGCTGTTACAACGGGGGCTTGAGCGAATTCAGATCCTCTGGGGATTTAGAGGAACGGGATTTCTCCCTCAAGTTACGCACGACTATCGATGCCGGCCCTTAACAAAACCTTACCGGCGCCGCGAAAAATTTACCAATGTGTACCACTCATGAAATCTAGGTAAATTCGAGCGAGATATTTCGTTAACCATGCTCGGCTACCGTTTGAACGCGTGACGGTTCTCATGTCTTGGGGATTAGCTGAAGCGTCCATCGCTTCATCATCCTGGGGCGGAGCAAGGAGCGGAGCGACGCGGCGCAGACCCCAGGATCCATATGTGGACGGCGCCCTGCCTGCAACGGTCGTTCTGGGGTATTTTCGATCGCTTGCGTCCATATGTCCGGCCTTTGAATGCGGTCCTTGCGGCCGCTGGCCAAGGTGGGGTTCGCGACGCCCGTTCCAGTCATGTCAGCGGTTTCCGTTGGCCAACGGATCCCTCGGAGTTTCGCGCGCCACGGATCGATCGATCACGCCCATCTTCCTTCCGTTGCAAGAGCTTGTGTTGGGTGTTTCTCCGTTGCGGGCCTATGCGGGCATGTCGGCGCCGCGCTGAGCCGCGGTCAAGGCTGGCCGCAGGTCACTGCCGCAGGCGGCGCGCAGCGGCCTTGAGGGCGGCGAGGAAGGCGCCACCCCATCCGCCAGGCCGCAACGGTATGACTCGCCGGTGATCATCATCTTCCAGGCAATGCGCGCGGTCTTGTTGGCCAGCGCCACCGCCGCCAGCTTCGGCGGCTTGCGCGCAAGCAGCGCCGCCAGCCACGGCGAGCCCTTCGCGCGGCCGCGACGCACCTGTTGGATATGGGCCGTCGCGCCCACCACCAGGGCCTGTCGCAGCATCTCGTCGCCGGCCCGCGTGATCACCCCCAGCCGGTGCTTGCCGGCGGTCGAATGGTTCTTCGGCGTCAGCCCCAGCCACGCCGCGAAGTCGCGTCCCGATCCGAACGCTGCCGCATCGGTGACCTTGACCCCGAGCAGGCTCGCCACGACCGGCCCGACGCCGGGCATCTCTGCCAGCCGCTGTGCAGTCTCGTCCTTATGATGATGGGCCAGCAGCTTCTTGTCGATCGCAGCATATCGCGCGCACACCTGCCGGTATTCCTCGCCGAGCGTCTCAAGCAGCTCCTTTGCCAACACCGGCACCGTCGCATCGCCGGCAACGCGGGCCAGCAGCGGCTCGATGCGGGCAAGACCTTGCGCGGCCACCAATCCGAACTCGGCGGCATAGCCGCGGATCGCATTGGAAAGCTGCGTGCGCCGCCGCACCAGCTGTTCGCGCACCCCAAACAGCATCTGCGCCGCCTGCTGCTCGCAGCTCTTGATTCCAACAAAGCGTGTCCTGGGCCGGCTCATTGCCTCGCAGATCGCCTCGGCGTCAGCCGCGTCGTGTTTGCCGCGCCGCACATACGGCCTCACGTGCTGCGGCGCGATCAGCACCACTTCATGGCCCAGCGCCGACAGCGTCCGCCCCCAGTAGTGCGAACCGCCGCACGCCTCTAGCCCGATCCGTAGCGGCGCAAGCTTGGCGAAAAACGCGACTACCGCCCGCCGTTGCAACTTGCGTACCAACACAGGACGCTCGCAAGCGTCGACTCCATGCAGTTGAAAAACACTCTTGGACGTATCCATGCCAATGCGGATAAGCTGTTCCACGGACGGCTCCCTTGTTTGAGATCTCAATGAACTCATTCTGGCACATCGATGCCGTCGGGCGCCGTCCACCCCATCATGCCATGACAGCAGAGCGCTTGTAGCAGCGCAAAATTCTGCTCCGCTGCACTCTTCGGCTGAGCTTACGGCATGGATCCCCTGTCAAACTCACTCACTTCCAGGGACTAACTAATCGGCCAGTTCCGGCAGGTCTCGGAACAGCTCGAGCGCTTCGGGATTGGCCAGCGCCTCCTTGTTCTTGACAGCTCGGCCATGCACCATGTCGCGCACCGCGAGTTCGGTGATCTTGCCCGATTTGGTGCGTGGAATGTCGGCGACGGCGACGATTTTAGCCGGCACGTGGCGGGGGCTCGCGCCGCTGCGGATTTTCGCGCGGATGCGTTTTTCCAGCTCCGCGTCGAGTTGCACCCCCTCAGCCAGCCGCACGAACAGCACGACGCGCACGTCGTTGTCGAAATCCTGGCCGATGCACAGCGCCTCGAGGATCTCCGGCATCTGCTCGACCTGATTGTAGATCTCCGCCGTGCCGATCCGGACCCCGCCCGGATTGAGCGTCGCGTCGGAGCGGCCATGGATGATCAGGCCGCCATGAGCGGTCCATTCGGCGAAGTCCCCGTGGCACCAGACATTGTCGAAGCGCTCGAAATAGGCTGCGTGGTATTTCTTGCCTTCGGGATCGTTCCAGAAGCCGATCGGCATTGCCGGAAACGCCTTGGTGCAGACGAGCTCACCCTTCCCCTGCCTGAGCGGGTGGCCGTCGTCGTCCCAGACATCGACGGCGAGGCCGAGGCCAGGCCCCTGTATCTCTCCGGTCCATACCGGTTCGGTCGGCACGCCGAGCAGGAAGCAGGAGACGATATCGGTGCCGCCGGAGATCGAGGCGAGATGCACGTCCTTTTTGATGCCGTCATAGACGAAGCGGAAGTCCTCGGGCGACAGTGGCGAGCCGGTGGAGGAGATCGTGCGCACGCTGGAAAGATCATGCGTTTTGATCGGTCTGAGGCCGGCCTTGCGCACGGAATCGATGAATTTGGCCGAGGTGCCGAAATAGGTCATTTTCTCGGCGTCGGCGAAGTCGAACAGCACGTTGCCGTCGGGATAAAAGGGCGACCCGTCATAGAGCAGAAGGGTTGCGCCCGACGCCAGGCCGGACACTAGCCAGTTCCACATCATCCAGCCGCAGGTGGTGAAATAAAAGAAGCGGTCGCCGTCGAGCAGGCCGGCGTGGAGCCGTTCTTCCTTGACATGCTGGATCAGCGTTCCGCCGGCCGAATGGACGATGCATTTGGGGATGCCGGTCGTTCCGGAAGAATACAGGATGTAGAGCGGATGCGCGAACGGCAACCGTTCGAAGGTGACGGGCTTGGCGGCAAAGGATGAGAGCGCCTCGTCCAGCGCAGTCGCCTTCTCGATGGTCGCCGCCACATCGGTCGACGTGCCGAGATAATCGACGATCAGCACTTTGCCGGCGGTGGGGAGCTTTGCCGCAACCGTCGCGATCTTGTCGGCAACCTCGATCGCCTTGCCATTGTACCAGTAACCGTCGGGCGCGATGAAGACGACAGGCTCGATCTGGCCGAACCGGTCCAGCACGCCCTGTTCGCCGAAATCAGGAGAGCAGGACGACCAGACGGCGCCGATTGAGGCTGTCGCCAGCATTGCCGCAACCGTCTCCGGCATGTTGGGCATCATGGCGGCGATGCGGTCGCCCTCTTTCACCCCGAGCGACAGGAAAAGCTGCTGCAGCCGCGAGGTCAGCGCATGCAACTCATTCCAGGAGAGCCGGCGCTCGACCTTGTCCTCGCCGCGAAAGACGATGGCGTCACCGAGCTCGGTTTTCTTCAACAGGTTTTCCGCGAAGTTCAGCTTCGCGTCGGGAAAAAACACGGCGCCGGGCATCTTCTCGCCATCGACAAGCACGCGCTCGCCGCCACTGATCCCGCCATCGGTCCCCTTGTCGCCCACGATCCCGCAAAAGTCCCAGACCAGGTTCCAGAATGCCTCGCGATCGTCGATCGACCAACGATGTAGATCGGCGTAAGAGGAGAAATCCTTGCCGGTTGCGGCCGCGGCGGCCTGCATGAAGGCAGTCATCGGCGCGGCGTCGACCTGGTCTTTCGTCGGTGCCCAGAGCGGTGCGTCGCCGGCCATGATCGTCCCTCCTTGAAGCACGTCACGTTCGAAGAGTTCACGCGACGCGCTTTAGACTTTTGTTTTTATGCCTGTCGTTATCCCAAAAGGTTGCGCATTTTGGCGACGGATCGCTTATGCATATCGCGGCGCAGCAGAGCAAGATTTTGTTCGGCCGAGCGACGCGGATGTGCGCAAATGCCATCGCCGGGCCATAAAGACTTGAAATGCCTCAGCCCTAAGTCGTAGTGACGACTGGGGTTACACCCATCGGGCGATTTTGGTCGGAACGGAAGCATACGGGCGATATGTCATCACCTTTGATCCGGCGCGGAATATGGGCGATCGGCGTTGCCGTGCTCGTCATCGCGTTGGCCGTTGCCGCCCTGCCGCTCGTCGCCTCGACCCGCATTGTGCGCGACCGCATCGCCTGGGAAATGAGTGCGTGGAGCGGTTTCAGGGTCACCATCGACGGCGCTCCGCGGATCGAGGTCTGGCCGAATTTCCGAGCCATCTTGACCGACGTGACGCTTTCGCAATGGACAGAAACTGACGCCCCGCCGGTGATCGAGGCGGAACGGGTCGAGGTCAATCTCTCGGCCATGGCGGCATTGCGTGGCGACGTGGTGTTCTCGACGGCACGGCTGATCCGGCCGACGATCAGGGTTCAACGCGCAGCGCATGGGCTTTTCCTGCCCGCCCTGCCTTCAGGCGGGCGCATCACGCGTTCCATCGACATCGCCCGCGCCGTGGTCAGCGCCAATCCAGCCAAGCCGGACCTGAGCAAGCTGCCGGCAGATCCGTTCGGCACCATAGAGTTCAGGAACGGCCGCGTGGTGACCTCGGTCGATGGTAAGGACGCTGAGATACTGAGCAGCCTGAGTGGACAGGCGACCTGGGCCGCAATGAACAGCAATGCGACGCTGTCGGCGACCGGGATCTGGCGTGGCGAAAGCGTCGCCGTGGATGCCGCATCGTCGAACCCGCTGGTGCTGTTTGGGGGCGGTGCGGCGCCGATGACGCTTTCCTTCAAGGCGGCCCCTGCCAGTTTTTCCTTCGACGGCGTGGCCAGCATGTCCGAGAACGCCTATTTCGACGGCCAGGCGAAATTTGCCGCACCCTCACTCAGGCGCGTGCTCGAATGGTCGCGGGCCGGCATCGCGCCGGGCGCGGCAATCGGCTCGGTTTCCGTTTCCAGCAAGGTCACGGCGACCTCCGGCCGCATTAAATTCGAGAACACCGAGATCGCTCTGGACGATAATCCGGGAATGGGTGCGCTGGACTTTTCCTTTGGCGAGGCGCGGCCGGTGATCGCCGGTACGCTCGCCTTCGAGACGCTCGACTTGCGGTCGTTTCTCTCCGCCTTCACACCCCTGGCGCCTACGGACGGCGCTGGCCCCGGCGAAATCGACATAAGCGTCGCCGACCGGATCGATCTCGATCTCAGACTGTCGGCAGCGCAGGCCACCGCAGGCGCCATCCAGCTTGCCGACGTCGCCGCCGCCGCCCAGGTCAAGAACGGTCTTGCCGTCTTTGATATTTCCGATGCATCGGCCTTTGGCGGCAACATCCAGAGCAGTCTTCGTTTCGACCGCAAGCCGGGAGGCACGCAGGTCGAGATCAGGCTGCTCGCCTCCGACATCGATGGCGGGGCTTTTGGCACCGCAGCCGGAATGACGCGACTGGTGCCGATCGGCACGGGAACCGTTTCGGTCATCCTCAAGGGGCCGGGCAGCACCTGGGATTCCATTTTCGAAAACGCCGACGGCTCGGTTTCGGCGAAATTCGGCCAGGGCGCGTTGAGCCGGTTCAACCTGGAGGCGTTTCTCAAACACAACGAACAGGGCGGGTTCTTCGCGCTCGACGATGTCTCCGACGGAACGCTGCCGATCGACGGGGCCGAACTCAAGGCGAGCATTTCGAACGGTGTGGCGAAGATCGACAAGGCCGAAGCGAATTCAGCGAAGTACAAGATCTGGCTTTCCGGCATCGCCTCCTATGCCGGGCGCGGGCTGGCGCTGTCCGGCGGCATCATTCAGGCGGACCAGCCAGCCACGCAGACAAATAACCAGGGTCCCAACCAGTCTTCGTTCTTCGTCGGCGGAACGTGGAGCACGCCGTTCATTTCGCCGATAAGCCGCGGGGTTTCCGGCGAGTAGGCAACGAGGCTGCTACGGTCGTCGTCAGAAGTGCTTCCTGCCGGCTTTTGCTGCTGCCGCCCCTTTTCGTCACCCGCGCTGCGCGGCCTGCTCGTCGCGCTGGCGCTGCACCTCGCGACGCTTGTTGGCGAGCGACGCGATGATGACCCCGACCGCCACGACCGCGATCAGGATGGTGCAGGCGGCGTTGATCTCCGGCGTCACACCGAGACGAACCTGGCTGTAGATCTTCATCGGCAGCGTGGTGGCGCCGGGCCCTGAGGTGAAGCTGGCGATGACCAGATCGTCGAGCGACAATGTGAACGCCAGCATCCAGCCAGACACAATCGCCGGCATGATGACCGGCAGCGTGATCTGGAAGAAGGTCTTCACCGGCGGCGCGCCAAGATCCATCGCCGCCTCTTCCAGCGAGCGGTCGAACGTGATCAGGCGCGACTGCACGACGACGGCGACGAAGCACATGGTCAGGGTGATGTGGGCAAGCGTGACGGTGAGGAAGCCGCGGTCGAGCCCGACGGCGACGAAGAGCAGCAGCAGCGACAGGCCGGTGATGACTTCCGGCATGACTAGCGGCGCAAAGACCATGCCGGAAAACAGCATCCGGCCCTTGAAGCGCGTGTAGCGCGTCAAGGTGAGAGCCGCCAGCGTGCCGAGCACGGTCGCCACGGTGGCCGAGATGACGGCGACGCGGGCCGTTACCCAGGTGGCGTCCATGAGGCCCTGGTTGTGGAACAGCGAGACGTACCATTTGGTCGAGAAGCCGCCCCAGACGGTGACCAATTTCGACTCGTTGAAGGAAAAGACGACGAGCAGGACGATCGGCAGGTAAAGAAACGCAAAGCCCAGCACGATCGAAGTGATGTTGAAGCGGCTCCAGGTGGCGTTCATGGGCTACCGATCCTGTTCCTGGGCGCGGGCTTGGGCCCGCTGGAAGAGCATGATCGGCACGATCAGCAGCAACAGCAGGATGACGGCGACGGCCGACGACACCGGCCAGTCGCGATTGGCGAAGAACTCGTTCCACAGCGTCTTACCGATCATCAGGGTCTGCGATCCGCCGAGCAGGTCGGGAATGACGAACTCGCCGACGGCGGGAATAAACACCAGAAGGCAGCCGGCGATGACGCCGGGCAGCGACAGCGGAAAGGTAATCTTCCAGAAGGCGCTGGTCGGCGGGCAGCCGAGGTCCTTGGCCGCCTCGATCAGCGAATAATCCATTTTCTCGAGGGCGGAATAAAGCGGCAGCACCATGAACGGCAGATAGGAATAGACGATGCCGATGAAGATCGCGGTGTAGGTGTTGAGGATGATCAGCGGCTGGCTGATGACGCCGGTGGCGAGCAGCAGCTGGTTGAGCAGCCCCTCGGGCTTGAGGATGCCGATCCAGGCGTAGACGCGGATCAGGAACGAGGTCCAGAACGGCAGGATAACCAGCATCAGCAAGGTCGGGCGCAGCGTCGCCGGCGCGCGGGCCATGCCATAGGCGATCGGGTAGCCGACAAGCAATGTCAGCACCGTCGAAATGGCGGCGACGATGACGCTCGTCACATAGGCGTTGACGTAGAGCGCGTCCTGCGTCAGCCACACGTAATTATCGATGCTGAGCTGTTTCAGCTGAGCGAAAAAACCGGAAAGCCCATCGCCGAAGCCAAGTACCGGCGTGTAGGGCGGTATAGCGATCGCCGTCTGCGACAGCGAAATCTTGAAGACGATGACGAACGGAATGAGGAAGAAGAAGACCAGCCAGAGATACGGAATGATGATGACAAGACGGCCAACGAAGGCCTCTCCCAGTCTGGCCAGGGCGGATTTGCCCGCAGCGGCGGCCCGAGAGCTTGTTGCAGCGGTGACAGCGGCATTCGACATGACCGCCCCTATCGCGTCAGCACGACGCCGGCGTCCGGCCTGAACGATACCCAGGCACGGTCGTTCCAGCTCAGCGGATCCTCGGTGATGCGGGCCGCGTTCATCGTGCTGGCGCGCACCACGTGGCCGTCGTCCAGCCTGACGTGATAGACGGTCATGTCGCCGAGATAGGCGATATCGTAGACCTCGCCCTCGATGGCGTTGACGGCACCGGCCGGTCTCGTCGAGGATATCTTGATCTTCTCCGGCCTGATGGCGAAGGCGACGGGCGCGCCGGTGGCGGCATCGCCGGCATTCTCCGTCCGGATGGTGATGCCGTTGCCCGCGTCGATGCTTGCCGCGCCGGCCTCGCCATGCGCAATCTTGCCTTCGAACATGTTGACGTTGCCAACAAAGCCGGCGACGAAACGGGAGCCCGGCGCCTCGTAGACTTCCGCCGGCGTCGCCACCTGCATCACCTCGCCCTTGTCGATGATGGCGATACGGTCGGCCATGGTCATCGCCTCTTCCTGGTCGTGGGTGACGACGACGAAGGTAAGGCCGAGTGACTGCTGCAGATCCATCAGCTCGAATTGCGTTTCCTCGCGCAGCTTCTTGTCCAGCGCGCCCAACGGCTCGTCGAGCAGCAGGACCTTCGGCCGCTTGGCGACCGAGCGGGCAAGCGCCACGCGCTGGCGTTGGCCACCGGACAATTGGTGCGGCTTGCGCTTGGCGAACTGCTCGAGCTTGACCAGCTTCAGCATCTCTCCAACGCGCGCCGCGATCTCGGGCTTCGGCATGCCGTCCTGCTTGAGGCCGAAGGCGATGTTGTTCTCGACCGTCATATGCGGGAACAGCGCATAGGACTGGAACATCATGTTGACCGGCCGCCGGTATGGCGGGATGCCGCGCAGATCCTGGCCATCGAGCAGGATGCGGCCGGCGGTCGGCTCCTCGAAGCCGGCGAGCATCCGCAGAAGCGTCGATTTTCCACAGCCCGACGCCCCGAGCAGGGCAAAAAACTCGCGCTCGAATATGGTCAGCGACAAATTGTTGACGGCGGTGAAGTCACCGAACTTCTTGGTGACTTTGTCGAACTGGATGTATGGCTTGGCGTTCGGATCGTTCCACGGTGCGAAATCCCTGCGGATGCTGCCAAGCGATTTCATATCCCCACTCCGTCCTGCGTTCTATCCCCAGAAGACTTGACCCCGGCAGCACCTGCCGGGGTCTTGATTGTCGCTTACTGCCCGGTAACGATCTTGGTCCAGGTGCGGGTGACGACACGCTGGATCTTGGAATCGTAGGGGGCGATGGTGAACAGCTTCGCCAGCGTCGCCTCGTCCGGGTAGATCGCCGGATCCTCGAGTATCTCCTTGTCGATGAACTGCTGCGACGCCTTGTTGCCGTTGGCGTAAAAGACGTAGTTGCTCGACTTGGCGATCACTTCCGGCTTCATCATGTAGTTCAGGAATTCATGCGCCTCGGCGACATGCGGCGCGTCGGCCGGGATCGCCATCTGGTCGAACCACATTTCGGCACCTTCCTTAGGCACGGAATAGCTGATCTCGACGCCACGGTTGGCCTCCGTCGCACGGTCGCGCGCCTGGAACACGTCGCCCGACCAGCCGACGGCCAGGCAGATGTCGCCATTGGCCAGGGCGTTGATATATTCCGACGAGTGGAACTTGCGGATGTAAGGCCTGATCTTCAGCATCAGTTCTTCCGCCTTGGCGAAATCGTCCGGCGACGTGGTCTCGGGATCGATGCCCAGATATTTGAACGCGTTCGGGAGGATGTCGCTCGGAGAATCGAGGACATAGACGCCGCAGTCCTTCAGCTTGGCGAGCTTTTCCGGGTTGAAGAACACGACCCAGCTATCGATCTTGTCGGTGCCGAGCGCTTCCTGCACTTTCTTGACGTTATAGCCGAGGCCGACCGTGCCCCACATGTAGTTGATCGAATATTCGTTGCCGGGATCGTACTTGGCTGTGCGCTCCGAAACGATGTCCCACATGTTGGAAATGTTGGGCAGCTTCGACTTGTCGAGCTTCTGGAACACACCTGCCTGGATCTGGCGTGCGAGGAAATTGGCGGTCGGCACGACGACGTCGTAGCCGCTGCCGCCGGCAAGCAGTTTCGTCTCCAGGAGTTCGTTGGAATCGAAGGTATCATAGGTGACCTTGATGCCCGTTTCCTTGGTGAAATCCTCGATGATCGAGCTGTCGATGTAATCCGACCAGTTATAGACGTTGACGACGCGATCCTGGGCATGAGCGCCGAGGGTGAAAAGCGTCAGAAATGCCGAGGTCGCCGAAAGCCAGAACGCTTTGCGGGTCATGCGTGTCTCCTTTGATGAGTGTTCCATCGCCAGCTCGTCGCGGGGCTGCGCGGCTGGGCGTTTGCTTCAGATTATTGGGCTTTCCGACAAGCGACAAGCGCGAACCGCCGACACCTTGGTGGTTCGATGTGCAGTGGCCGAGCTCCCCATTCCTATGTCGTGATCCAGCTGGCATTCCGGCGCCGTCAAAGGCTCTCGCCACGGCGCGGGCAGGGATACGACGATGTTGTCCGGTCTCGGTCGGGCCGGAGGGGAGACTTGGCAAGATGAGCCTGTCTTGTTGTTGCCGTATTGGCAGCCTGCCCGCGCGGCTGCGCCATTGTCAATGGCTCATCTCGCTTTGGCGCGTGCGCTGAATCAATTAGGCGACGGCATGCCGGTGACACCCGGCCGCACGGGCCGCGCCTGACGCTTGAATTCGAGCCCGATATGGACGAGCAGCGCCGTGACCACGACCGTGCCGCCAATGATGGTGCGAACCGACGGCACCTCGGAATGGATGAGCCAGACCCAGATCGGGCCGAGGATCGGCTCGAAAGTGCCGAGCAGTGCTGCGACCGCCGCCGGAACAAGTCGGGCGCCGGTGGCGAAGAAGGCAAGGCCGAGACCCAGATTGACCACGCCGAATGCAAACAGGAAGCCCATGTCGCTGCTGGAAACGTCGAATTGCGATGCCTGGGACGCCGCGAATGCGGCGGCAAGCATCGTGCCGAGGCAGGTCGCCGGCGTCATGCGCACATGGGCAAAGCGTCGCGTGATGACGGTGGCGATCGAAAACATCACGGCGATGAGCAGCGCCAAGCCGTCGCCGATGGGCGAAACGGCGCCATCGAGCGATTCCGATACCATGATGGCAACGCCGGCAATGACGGCCGCAATCGCCACCCAGGTCGCCACGGCCACCCGTTCGCGAAACAGCGCCCAGGCAAACAGCGCCGCCAGGAGCGGCACGCCGGCCTGCATCAAAAGGATATTGGCGACCGTGGTGTAGGCAAGCGCCACGACGAATGAGGTCGATGCGGTGGCGAAGCAGAACGCCACGGCAAGGCCGGGCAGGCCCATGCCGCGGAACAACCTCACCGTGCCATGCCAGCCGTCGCGCCAGACCATGAAGCAGATCAGGAAGGCGGCGGCCCAGACCGAGCGCCAAAACACCACCGTCCAGCTGTCGGCGGCGTCGATGAAGCGGGCGATGGCGCCGCCGAAACTCCACATCAGCGCCGACAGGAATATCAACAGGAAGCCGACACGCTCCTCACGCGGCGAGACGGCAGGCGAAACGGCTGTCGGTGATGATGTATCGATCATGACTGCAACTGTCGGCGATTTCGGGGCAGCACGATGCATAGCGGACGACAGAAACGTGCGTTAATCGCGTAACGCAAAGACGAAGGTCGGGCGTGGTCCAGCGGACGGCGACGGTTGTGGCAAAGATGGCAGGTCGCCTGCCGGGGCGTCACTGAAAATCGAAGGCGCTCAGTCCGGTCACCATCTCGTCGAGGCCGAGCGGACGCGTCACCGGCGGCTCGGCGCGGGCCAGGCAGCCGATGCGTTCGCACAGCCGGCAGGCGGGGCCTATCGGCGTGGCCGGATTGGTGCCCTGTCCGGCTTTTCCGCTCGCTGCGGCAGCCGGTCCCGGCAGTGCCGCGCCATAGACGATCTCGTCACGAAAGCCGATGTCGCAGCCGAGCAGAAGTGCTGTGCGGCGTGGGCGTTCCGCAAACGCGCCCTGCGGCCCTTCGAGCGTGCGGGCGACGCACAGGAACTCGGCGCCATCAGGCATTTCCACCGCCTCGACGAAGATCTGACCGGGCTGGGCAAAGGCGGCATGGACAGGCAGCTTTGGACAGCCGCCGCCGAAGCGGCTCTGCGGAAAGCCCTGGCTGCCCGCCTTGCGGAAGCGGTTGCCGGCATTGTCGACCTCGAGCATGAAGAACGGCACGCCCGGCGTGCCCGGCCGCTGCAGCATGGTCAGGCGGTTCGCCGCCTGCTCGAAGGAGACGCCGAAACGCGAGCGCAGCACGTCGATGTCGTAACGGGCGCGTACCGCGGCTGCGTGAAAGGACTGATAGGGCATCATCAGCGCGTGGGCGGCGTAGCGGCCAAGCTCGAAGCGGGCGAGCCGGCGGGCCTCATCCGTGCTCAGCTTCAGCGCCTCGATCTCGCTTGCCACCGCGACCGTCATGCGGATCAGGCAGGCCTCCATCGCCACCTCGCGCAACTGGTCGAACGGCGACAGGCGCTCGGACAGAAACAGGCGTTGCGAGTGGCGGTCGTAGCGGCGGCGCCAGTTCGGCATGGTGGCGACCGGCAGCACCTTGACGACCATGCCGTATTCGCGCTTCAGCCAGGCCTTCAGCGCATTGAGCAGATCGTCGCCGGGATCGAGCACCGACGTGAACGCCTCGGCTTCCGCTTCGAGCGCGGCAAAATGGTTCGGCCGGCGCTCGAAAATCTCGTGCACCTCGTCGATTGGCAAGCGGGCGCTGGACAGTGCTGTCGCTTTGCCCTCACGCGCCAGAAGCTCGTTGAGGTCGGAAAGGCGCTCGGCCTGCTCGCGATAGGCGCGAAACAGTTTTATCACCGCGGCGGAAGCGTTGGGCGCCGCCTCGGCAAGCTCGATCAGCTCTTGGTCACCAGGCAATTCGCCGACCAGCAGCGGATCTGAAAACACTTCCTTCAAGGCGCCGACCGACCCCCTCGCCTCGCCCTGCAATTCATGCGGGTCGACCTTGTAGACGGATGCCAGCTTGAGGATCAGCTGGACCGTCAGCGGCCGCTGGTTGCGCTCGATGAGATTGAGGTAGGACGGCGAGATGCCGAGCCCTTCGGCCATCGCCGTCTGGGTCAGGCCCTTGGCGCTGCGGATGCGGCGGATACGCGGCCCGGCGAAGATCTTCTGATCGGCCACTCGACTGTCCTTGACAGAAATTTACATGACTTCTGCACGGCGATGACCATGCCGGCGTTTTACAATCACGACAAATTTACAGCGCCTAGCTGTCAAACACAACACAGGTTTTCTCTTATTTTCCTGCCAATCTTCTGGTTTTCCTCGCCTGTTTCGCGCTGAAATGTAAATGCTGTCACACCAAAACGGCGCCTAACTCTCCATGAGGCGGCGTTTCCATCCAGCAGCGATTTACCCGGAGTGACCAAATGACCGATTTTTACAACCTCGTCCCCTCGGCGCCGGAAGGCCGCTTCGACGGCATCGAGCGGCCCTATTCTCCGGACGACGTGAAGCGGCTGCGCGGTTCGGTCCAGATCCGGCAGAGCCTCGCCGAAATGGGCGCCAACCGGCTCTGGAAGCTCATCCATGAAGAGGACTTCGTCAACGCGCTTGGCGCCATGTCGGGCAATCAGGCGATGCAGCAGGTCCGGGCCGGGCTGAAGGCGATCTACCTGTCTGGATGGCAGGTCGCCGCCGATGCCAACACCGCATCCGCCATGTATCCGGACCAGTCGCTTTATCCTGCCAATGCGGCGCCCGAACTGGTCAAGCGCATCAACCGCACCCTGCAGCGCGCCGACCAGATCGAGACTTCCGAAGGCAAGGGGCTTTCCGTCGACACCTGGTTCGCGCCTGTTGTCGCCGATGCGGAAGCCGGCTTCGGCGGACCGCTCAATGCCTTCGAGATCATGAAGGCCTTCATCGAGGCGGGTGCCGCCGGCGTCCACTACGAGGACCAGCTGGCGTCGGAGAAGAAATGCGGCCATCTCGGCGGCAAGGTGCTGATCCCGACCGCCGCACACATCCGCAACCTCAACGCCGCGCGACTTGCCGCCGACGTCATGGGCACGCCGACGCTGGTCGTCGCGCGCACCGACGCGGAAGCGGCAAAGCTGCTCACCTCCGACATCGACGAGCGCGACCAGCCCTTCGTCGACTATGGCGCCGGCCGTACCGTGGAGGGCTTCTATCACGTCAGGAACGGCATCGAGCCTTGCATCGCGCGGGCCGTCGCCTACGCGCCCTACGCCGACCTGATCTGGTGCGAAACCTCCAAGCCCGATCTGGCGCAGGCCAAGAAGTTCGCCGAGGGCGTGCACAGGCACCATCCCGGCAAGCTTCTCGCCTATAATTGCTCCCCGTCTTTCAACTGGAAGAAGAACCTCGACGACGCCACGATCGCCAGGTTCCAGAAGGAACTCGGCGCCATGGGCTACAAGTTCCAGTTCATCACGCTGGCCGGTTTCCACCAGCTCAATTTCGGCATGTTCGAACTCGCCCGCGGCTACAAGGCGCGGCAGATGGCGGCTTATTCCGAGCTGCAGGAGGCTGAATTCGCGGCGGAAGCCCACGGCTACACCGCGACCAAGCACCAGCGCGAAGTCGGCACCGGCTATTTCGACGCCGTGTCGATGGCGATCACCGGTGGCCGGTCTTCGACCACGGCCATGCATGAATCGACCGAGCACGCCCAGTTCAAACCGGCGGCGGAATAGCCGCAACGCAGCAAAATAGAGGAACGCCCCAAAAGGGGTATAAAGGAGAAGACCAATGGCATCGATAAGCCGCGTCAAGGAACGGGCCGAAGAACAGGCCACCACCATGACCGTCGACCAGCAAGCGACTATCCGCATGCTGGCGAACGACCTGCACAGGCTCAACCAGTCGGTGATGAAGGCGGTCGAGGCCGGTGTGTCGGTGGAGCTCGTGCGCTCGGCACGGCACCATGGCGGCGACGGCAACTGGGGCGACCTGCTGATCCCGGTGATCGTCACCCAGCGGAGCCTCGGCTGACTGAAATCCGGCCAAAGCCTGTCGGTGGATCCGGCATCACCTGCGCAGTCCCTGCGCAGGTGATTTGCGTTTGCACGATCAGTTCCCATATGAGCAAGAACAGAACTTGCTTTAAATTTTAACGTTTCTTGCGATATTCTGGCTATCCGCCATTTCAGCCTGACACAGGCAGGGACCTCACCGCAATTGTTTCTAAAGTTTCAACCCTGCATTGAAACCAGACGAGTGCCCCCACGCTCATGCGCCCCATGAACCGCGATCCCAGGACCGTAAGCCACCTGACTTTGGGGAGCCGGAATGTGGACCCCGAGATGCTCACGGAGTTCATCCGCGTGCTCGTCGTCGGGAGGTCGCCGGTCAACAGGGTGGTGGTTTCGAAAATCGTCGAACGATCCGGGCTCAAACCGATTTCGGAATCGCCCGAGACGGCAGCAACGACGTTGCGATCGCTCATTCCCGGAGCTGTCGTCCTCGATGGCGGAGCGGACAACAAGGACTGCGACGCGCTGATGTCCGGTATCGACGCGCTGCGACGCACCTCGGGCAGGTCGCTTCCCTCCGTGATCCTGCTTTCGACCAAGAACGGCACACCGGAGAGCCTCGGCCTGTCGAGCGTTGTCGATGCGGTTGTCGTCAAACCGATCACGACCGAACGGCTGCAGCCAGTGATCGACCATTTGATCGGGCTCGCACGCAGCTAGCCGGCGTCCGATCCGGCTTACACGCCTTTCCTCGCTTCTTGCGATCGAATCTGAATATTTATGTCAGTACGCGACCGCTCGGTGCCGCCTGACAATGAGCCCCGCTACGTCTCCTTTTGCAATTGCGACGCATCTGGGATAGCACCTTCGAACAAATCCGCAGGCATGTTCCGACTTCGCGACATGGCTGTCGATATCGGCGGATCATGACATGTCCTCAGAACAGACCATCGCCGCGCTTTGCAGGAAACTCGGACTGCGCATCACCGGTCCGCGCCGCGTCATCATGCGCGTTCTATCCGAATCCAGCGACCATCCGGATGTGGTGGAACTCCATCGCCGTGTTGTCGCCATCGAGCCGACGATCGCGCTCGCCACTGTCTATCGCACCGTCAGCCTTCTGCGCGAAAAGGGCATTCTGGAGCGGCACACCTTTGGCGATCGGCGCGCCAGATACGAAACCGTCCCCCGTGAGCATCACGATCATCTCATCAATATCGAGACGGGAGACGTCGTCGAATTCCAGTCGTCGGAGATCGAGCGGCTCCAAGAGGAAATCGCTCGACAGCACGGATTCACGATCATCAGCCACAGACTGGAGATCTACGTGAAGCCGATCCAGAAAACGCGACGCTCTCGTCAATCCGGAGAATGACCGCCCATTTCTAGCGTTCCTCGCCAATCTCCATTCGGCTCGCTTTGAGTGTGGTAACGGCGAAGGCCATGATGAAGGCGGCGGACAGCATGAGAACGATGGTCGGCGCCGGTGCGCTGTCGATGAAGAAGGACAGATAGACGCCGAGAAACGACGCGGCGACCGCGATCGCCACCGACAGGATCACCATGGCGCTGAACCTCCTCGTCAGCAGGAAGGCGATGGCGCCAGGCGCGATCAGCATGGCGATGGCCATGATGATGCCGACCGCCTTCAGCGCGCCGACGATGGTGAGCGAGATCAGGCAAAGCAGACCGTAGTGGAGCACGTTGACCCGAAGACCAACCGCGCGAGCCTGAGCCGGGTCGAAGGCGTGCAGCAGGAAGTCGCGCCATTTGATCCCGATGATGCCGGCCGTGATCGCAGCAATGAGCCCCGTTTCGACGATGTCGCGCAAGCCGATGCCCAGCACGTCGCCGAACAATATGTGGTCGAGATGCACGTCGGACTGGATCTTTACATAGAGCACTAGGCCGAGACCGAACATGCCGGAGAAGACGATGCCCATTATCGTGTCCTGCATAATGCGGCTGTTATCCTTGAGGAAGCCGGTGGCGAGAGCGCAGACCATCCCGGCGGCGAAGGCACCGACCGAATAAGGAAATCCAACGATGTAGGCAATGACCACCCCGGGAAAGACGGCGTGGCTGATGGCGTCGCCCATCAGCGACCAGCCCTTGAGAACGAGGAAGCAGGAGAGCAGCGCCGTCGGCACAGCGACCAGAACCGAAACAATCAGGGCATTGACCATGAAGCCGAACTGGAAGGGGGCAAGCAGCGTATCGAGGACGCTCATGGGCTGGCCTCCAAGACCCGCGCCGCGCGGCGGCGGGCTGCCAGCATTCCATGCTTGGGAGCGAAGAAGAAGGCGGCGAGAAAGATCAGCGTCTGCAGGACGACGATGATGCCGCCGGTGGCGCCGTCGAGGAAATAGCTGGCATAGGCGCCGCTGAAACTCGTGGTCGCGCCGATGACAACCGCGATGACGAGCAGGCGCGGAAAGCGGTCCGTCAGAAGATAGGCGGTCGCGCCGGGAGTCACCACCATGCAGATGACGAGGAAGGCGCCGACGGTCTGAAGCGCGGCGACCGTGGAGGCCGATAGCAGCATGAAGAACATGATCTTGAGCGCGGTCGGGTTGAGGCCGATCGAGCGGGCATGGCTCTCGTCGAAGAAAACCACCATCAGATCCTTCCATTTCACCAGCAGGATGGCGAGCGAGACAAAGCCTATGATGGCGAGCTGAAGCGTATCTTCCGGGGTGATCGCCAAGATGTTGCCGAGCACGATCGTTTGAATATTCACGGAGGTCGGCGACAGCGACACCATGAACAAGCCGAGGCCGAAGAATGAGGAGAAGATCAGGCCGATGATGGCGTCTTCCTTCAGCTTGGTGCGCTGGTTGAGGAAGAGCATCGCCGCAGCGGCTAGCCCGCCGGAGAAGAAGGCCCCGATCGAGAAGGGAAGGCCCAGCATATAGGCGCCGGCGACGCCCGGCACGATCGAATGCGAGAGCGCGTCACCGATCAGCGACCAGCCTTTCAGCATCAGATAGCAGGACAGGAAGGCGCAGACACCGCCGACCAAGGCGGACACCCACATGGCATTGAGCATATATTCGTAGCCGAACGGCTCGAGCAGGACACTCATTCGTCCGGTTCCCGCATCTTCTGCTGCATGGCTCCGTTCTCTCCGTAGAAGACCAGTGGCCGTTCGTCGTCGGTAATGACGGCAAGGCGGCGCTTGTCGTCGTCCTCGTGCAGACCGGCGCCGCCCAGCACGAAATGACGCAAGACGCCGCCGAAAGCCTTTTCCAGGTTCGCCTGCGTGAAGGTCTGGCGTGTCGGCCCGTAGGCAAGGACCGTGTTCCGGAGCAGCACGGCACGGTCGCAGAACTCCGGCACGCTACCCAGATTATGCGTCGAGACCAGCATCACCCGGCCTTCGCGCCGGAGCGCGCGCAGCAGTTCGACGATGGCGTCCTCGGTCCTGACGTCGACGCCGGTGAAGGGCTCGTCGAGCAGGATGACGCGCCCGTCCTGCGCCAGCGCCCGCGCGAGAAAGACGCGCTTCTTCTGCCCGCCCGAAAGCTCGCCGATCTGGCGCTTGCGGAAATCGCCCATGCCGACACGCGCAAGCGCTGATGTAACCGCCTCGCGATCAGCCGCCTTCGGAAGGCGCATCATACCCATATGGCCGTAGCGACCCATCATGACGACGTCCTCGACCAGTACTGGAAAGTTCCAGTCGACCTCCTCGGCCTGCGGCACATAGGCGATGACGTTCTTCCTCAGCGCGGCCGCGGCCGGCTGTCCGAGAACAAAAATCTCTCCCTTTGCCAGCCGCACGAAGCCCATGATGGCTTTGAACAGCGTCGACTTGCCCGAGCCGTTGACACCGACAAGTGCCGTGATCGTGCCTATCGGAATTTCAAAACTCGCATCCCGCAGCGCCGTGTGGCCGTTGCGGTAGGTGACGGTAGCGCCGCGGACGGCGAGACCGCCTCCCGCATCCTCGGACGCTAGGGCAAGAGGCGGAACGGCTTCGTTCATTGCGACAGCCCTGCGGCGAGGCCTTTTTGAACCGTATCCGATGTCACCCGCAGCAGGTCGATATAGGTCGGCACCGGGCCGTCCGCCTCGCTAAGAGAATCGACGTAGAGCACGCCGCCGTAATGCACCCCTGTCTCGCGCGCGACCTGCCGGGCCGGCTTGTCCGACACGGTGCTTTCGCTGAAGACGGCGACGATCTTGTTTTCCCTGACGGCGTCGATCACCTTGCGAACCTGCTGCGGGGTGCCCTGCTGGTCAGCGTTGATCGGCCACAAATAAAGCTCCTTCAGCTCGAAATCGCGTGCGAGGTAGGAGAAAGCGCCTTCGCTCGACACCAGCCAACGCCTGTCCTGAGGGATCGAGGCGAGCTTATCGCGGATCGGCGCGACGGCCGCCTCTATCTTTGCCTTGTAGGCTTCTGCATTGGCCTTGTAGGTCTCGGCATGTGCCGGATCGTGCTCGACGAAGGCGTCGCGGATGTTGTCGACGTAGATCAGCGCGTTGGTCGGGGACATCCAGGCATGCGGGTTCGGTTTGCCCGTATAGGGTCCCTCGGCGATGCTCATCGGCTGGACGCCCTCGGAGACGATAGCGCCGGGCACGTCGCTAAGGTTCTGGAAGA
Source organism: Mesorhizobium sp. M1322 (assembly GCF_040318085.1). Classification (NCBI taxonomy): domain Bacteria; kingdom Pseudomonadati; phylum Pseudomonadota; class Alphaproteobacteria; order Hyphomicrobiales; family Phyllobacteriaceae; genus Mesorhizobium; species Mesorhizobium sp. M1322. Next base: position 42,570 of record NZ_JAMYLP010000015.1, on the reverse strand, counting down.
ATTTTTCGAACCAGAGCTCGAGGTTGAGCCCGTTCCACAGAATGAGCTTTGCGCCCTGCGCCCGCTGAATGTCGCCCGGCGTCGGCGCGTAATTGTGGATCTCCGCTCCCGGCTTGGTGATCGATTCCACGATTGCTGCGTCGCCCGCCACGTTCTTCGCCATGTCGGCGATGACGGTGAAGGTCGTCACGGCCTTGAATTTTTCCTGCGCTTTCGCTGGGCTTGAAGCCACTGCCGCAGCGAAAACCGCAGCCATCAACCCGACGACAACCCGTCGTCCGTATCTCTCGATCATCAATTTCTCCTGTCGCGATTCTTATGTCTCGCCGATGGCCGCCATTGTGCGACAGCGACGCGCGCTTTTCGCATATTCTGCAATTGCGACTGATTTGCAAGTAGAAAACGGTTTTGCATCGTGGATTGTATACGGCCGCGCGATGGAGGTCAGCGAGAGCGCGGCTCTGGCGAAGCGGACAGAAAGGATTGCGATGCGCAATGTCCGGCATCGATGCGCTGCGGCGTACGTCCGGTTCGACGCCGAGACCCGCGATCAGCCGGCTTTCCCGATGCTTTCGACCAGCCGGGGCAGTCCCGAGAGATCGGCTATCTGGCGGAAGCGAGGCGCGGTGACCGGCGGCTCGACATGTTCCAGCACCCAGGTCAGCTCATGCGGCACGTGGATACCCCAACTGCCGGCCTCGATGGCCGGCACCACGTCCGACTTGAGCGAATTGCCGACCATCATGCTTTTTTCGGCGCCATCACCGTGGCGGCTGAAGACCCTGACATAAGTGGCGGGGCTCTTGTCGCTGACGATCTCGACCGCATCGAACAGGTCGCCGAGGCCCGATTGCGCCAGCTTGCGTTCCTGATCGAAGAGGTCGCCCTTGGTGATCAGCACCAGGCGATACGCATCCGCCAGCTTTTCAACGGTTTCGCGCGCATGGGGCAGCGCCTCGATCGGATGGCTAAGCATCTCGCGGCCCGCGGCAAGAATTTCGGCGATGACCGAGGCGGGTGCGCGGCCCTCGGTAATCTCAATCGCCGTTTCGATCATCGATAGGGTAAATCCCTTGATGCCGAAGCCGTAGACGGCGAGGTTGCGCTTTTCCGCCTCCAGCAATCTTGCCGAGATGTGCTCCTCCTCCGCATGATCGGCGAGCAGCGCGGCAAAGCGCTTTTCGGTAATGCGGAAGAACTGCTCGTTCTGCCAGAGCGTGTCGTCGGCATCGAAGCCGATCGTGGTCAATTCATGATTGTGCTGCATTCGAGCTCTTCAACCGCGGTTTGAACTTGGTCGAACCTAAGCTGCTTGGGGCGGTTTTCAACTGGGTAGGCGAACGCAGGGCCGCCTCCCCTTCCCTTCCATCGCCGGCCCCGGCTATACTCCCAAATCCGCAACCCAATCTGGTGAATGATGCCGCCTGCAAAAAAGGAAGTCCGTCCGTCGACCCGCGGAGGACGTATCCGCACGCCTGCCTTCGTCAAAAATCAACGTGGTGTGAAAAACTGGAAGGAAGTCGGCGCATGGCTGGCGTGGCGCGGCATCGAGGATATCGAATGCATCACGCCCGACCAGGCGGGTGTTGCGCGTGGCAAAATGATGCCGTCGAAGAAATTCACCTCCAACACCTCGCTGGCGCTGCCTTCGGCGGTGTTCATGACGACGATCTCCGGCGGCTATCCGGAGGACGGCAACGGCTTCCACTATCCGGAGGACGACGGCGACCTCAAGCTGATGCCGGACCTGTCGACACTGACCGTCGTGCCGTGGGAAGAGGACCCGACGGCGGCGGTCATCTGCGATCTCGTCCACCAGGACGGCCGCTCGGTCGAGTTCACGCCGCGCAACGTGCTGAAGCGTGTGCTTGCCGCTTACGACAAGCGCGGATTGAAACCGGTGGTAGCACCCGAGATCGAGTTCTACCTCGTGCGCAAGAATCCCGATCCGGACTACCCGCTGACGCCGCCGGTCGGGCGTTCGGGAAGGGCGATCGGCGGTGGCGCCGGCTATTCGATCGCCGGCGTCAACGAGTTCGATGAACTGATCGACGACATCTACCATTTCTCCGAAAGCCAGGGGCTGGAGATCGATACGCTGATCCACGAAGAAGGCGCCGGCCAACTCGAGATCAATCTGCGCCACGGCGACCCCATCGAACTCGCCGACCAGGTGTTCATGTTCAAGCGCACCATCCGCGAGGCGGCGCTGAAGCATGAGATCTATGCCACCTTCATGGCCAAGCCGATCCAGGGGCAGCCCGGCTCGGCCATGCATATCCACCAGTCGATCATCGACAAGAAAACCGGCAAGAACGTCTTTTCGGCCGAGGACGGCTCGGAAACCGAAGCGTTCTTCCACTTCCTCGGCGGCATGCAGAAACATGTGCCGAACGCGCTGGTGATGTTCGCGCCTTACGTCAATTCCTATCGCCGGCTGACGCAGTCGGCCTCGGCGCCGGTCAACAACAAATGGGGCTACGACAACCGCACTACCGCCTTCCGCGTCCCGCGTTCCGACCCGGCAGCCAGGCGCGTCGAGAACCGCATTCCTTCCTCCGACGCCAATCCCTATCTGGCGATGGCCGCATCGCTCGCCTGCGGGCTGATTGGCATGACCAACAAGATCAAGGCCGAACCACCGGTTCTCACCACCGCCAACGAGGCAGAGATCGACCTGCCGCGGAGCCTGCTCGAAGCCGTCGACCTGTTCGAAGCCGACGAGGAACTCTGCGCGCTGCTCGGCAAGTCGTTTGCCGCGACTTATGCGGCGATCAAGCGGGCGGAATTCGAGACCTTTATGGAAGTGATCAGCCCGTGGGAGCGGGAGTATCTGTTGTTGAATGTGTAGGGGAGTAGGGCAGTAGGGGAGTAGGGGAGTAGGGGAGTAGGGGAGTAGGGGTTACGGTCGAGAGAGCCGAGCTTCCTATCAGCAATTTCTCAGGATCGCCCAAGGATCACTCAAGGAACTGGAGACGCATCTTGTGATTGCGCACCGTGTCGGAATCGCCTCGCACGAGGCGGTCGAACCTTTGATGAACCGCAGCGAGAGCGTAGGGACGCTATTACGGCTTCTGATCCGCAAATTGTCACCTGAATAGCTCCTACTGCCCTACTGCCCTACTGCCCCGGTCATCATGCCCTACCAATCCCCAATCTCCCCCGGCCGCTCCTGGTATGAGGACACGGCCGGCCCACGGCCCGAATATCCGGCGCTCGACGGCGACCGGACATGCGACGTCGTCATCGTCGGCGGCGGCTTTACCGGCCTGTCGGCGGCGGCGCACCTTGCCAAGGCCGGCAGCAATGTCGTGCTGATCGAAGCGCATCGTTTCGGCGACGGCGCATCGGGCCGCAATGGCGGCCAGCTCGGCACCGGCCAGCGCGCCTGGGCCGAGGAACTGGAAGCGGAATACGGCTTTTCCCGTGCCAAGGCACTGTTCGACCTCGCCGAAGAGGCCAAGGCGCATCTCCTCGAATTCGCCGCCGTCAACAAGATCGAGATCGACTATATGCCCGGCCAGATGTCGGTGGCGCACAAGCAGCGCTATGTCGACGATTACAAGGCGCATGCCGAGGTCATAGCGAATCGTTTCGGCTATCCGCATATCACCTTCATGGAAGCCAAGGAGACGGCTGAGCGGTTGGGCTCGACGCGCTACTTCGGCGGCACCCGCGACACCGGCACCGGGCACATCCATCCGCTGAAGCTGGTGATCGGCACGGCAAAGGTGGCGGCGCAGGCGGGCGCGCAGCTGTTCGAGCAGACGCCGGCGACCGCCATCGCGTCCGTTGGCGGCAAGGTCAGAGTTACGACGCCGAAGGGCACGATATCAGCCGAGAAATGTCTGATCGGCGTCAACGCTCATGGCGGCGCGCTTGAGCCGATCAGTGCCGCGCATATCATGCCGATCGGCTCCTTCATCGGCGCGACGGTGCCGCTGGGGGCGGACACAACCGTGCTGCCGGGCGGTGAGGCGGTCGATGATTCCCGCTTCGTCGTGCGCTACTTCCGCAAATCGACGGGTGGGCGGCTGCTGTTCGGCGGGCGCGAGATCTATGCCGTCAACGATCCGAAAGACATCCATGTCCACATCCGCCGGCAGATCGCCGAGCTTTACCCTGACCTGAAGGACATCGAGATCACCCACGGCTGGGGCGGCTATGTCGGCATCACGATGCCGAGAAAACCCTTCGTGCGCGAGGTAATGCGCAATGTGATCTCGATCGGCGGCTATTCCGGCCACGGCGTCATGCTGTCGAACTTTTTCGGCAAGCTCTATGCCGAAACCGTTGCCGGCAACCGCGACCGGCTGAGGCTGATCGAGGACCTGAAAATCCCGGCCTTTCCCGGTGGCCGACGCTTCCGCGCGCCTCTGCTGTTTCTTGCGCTCAACTGGTATGCCTTAAGAGACCGTATCTAACCATAGGTTGCAAAACCCCTTGCAAGTTGCAGAATCTTTCGCAAAGGTGCAGAATCCGCCCGGCAAGGGCGCAGTGATGCCACAATCGCCGGCAAAGGATGCGGGCTCAGGGCAGTTAAATGGGGAGTTTGCGGGCCTGCCCGCGTTGGTTTGGGACCGATGCCGACCAAATGCCGGTTTTCCCGGCATAGGTCGTAAGAACGTCGGCCCGCAAATGGAGGTTGCAAGAGTGAGAGAGCCCTTCAGTTTCGGCGCGCCGGAACGACGGCGCTTTGCGGTGCAGTTTGGCTACGACATAAAGCCCAGGTTCTGGCGGCAAATCCGGTCGAACCTGCATCTGGTCATCGCCGCGTTTGGCACAGCAGCGCTGCTTAGCGTGGCAGCGGTGGCGCTATGGCTGGCATTGCCGGCCGACGAGAGACAAGCGGTCGCGAGTCCCGAGCAGATCGTTTCAAGCATTCCGGTAAAAACAACAAGGATCGTGCCCGCCGCGGCCTCGACGGTCGCCGCGGCGCAGCAGGCTGCGAGCAAGACCGACGCGGTTTCGCCGGCGGTGATTGCGGCGAAGGCCGAGATACCGGCGCTGGCACCCAATGATCCTCGCTGGACGGGATCGGAACCGAAGACCACATCCGGCCAGATGGCAGGCCAGGCTGAAAAAACGGCAGACAAGCCGTCCGCTGCGGCGGCATTCTCCGATCCGGCAGCGAAAACCAAAGTGGCAGCATTGCTTTCCAAAGTCGCTGCTCCCAACAACACGGCGCCGGACGGTGCGCAAACCGCCGCCATTCCCTCCCCGAAGCCGGAAGAGCCGGCGGCGACGCAGACCGATGGCACCCAGGCCAAAGTCGAGGCCAAGAAAGCGAGTGCGGCAGACACCGGACGCATCCTCAGAGCCGTCACCATGCGCACCGGCCCGAAGAACAATGCGGCCGCCATAGTCACCGTTCCCGCCAAGACCTCGGTTCAGGTGATGGGCTGCAAGAAATGGTGCGAAATCGTCTATAACGGCAAACGCGGCTGGATCTACAGGAGCTTCGTCAAGACCGGCGCCTAAAGCGCGTCGCGTTTGAATGGATTCATGCGACGCGCTTTAGGTTCTTGTTTTGATGCATGTCTTTATCGCAAAACCGCTGCGCACTTTTGCGCGACATGCATTAGGGCTGCTCAGGCGATCCCTTGACGTCGCACCACGGCTCGGATGGCTTCTGTAATACAGTCGGCCGCCGCGTCCAGCGAGGGCGATGAAACGATCAAGTCAAACTTGAACCCGACAGCGCCAGACGGCTCAGATGCAACGTCCACCGTCGACTTCCAGTGCCACGCCGGTGATGAAAGCCGCCTCGTCCGAAGCCAGCCAGAGCGCCGCGTTGGCTATGTCGAGCGGCGTCGAAAGCCGGCCAAGCGGGATCGACGCGCGGAATTTCTCGCGGATTTCGGGTGTGTCGGCACCCATGAATTTTTCCAGCATCCCGGTCTCGCCGGCGACCGGGCAAAGGCAGTTGACGCGGATGTTCTTGGGCGCGAGTTCCACCGCCATGGATTTGGTCGCGGTGATCGCCCAGCCCTTCGATGCATTGTACCAGGTGAGGCCGGGCCGCGGCCTGATGCCGGCCGTCGAGGCCGTGGTCAGGATGACGCCGCCGCCTTGCCTATCCATGACCGGCACAACCGCCAGAGCGGCGTGGTAGATCGCCTTCATGTTGACGGCCGTGATCAGGTCGAAGGTCGTCTCGTCGACCTCGAGCATATCGCCGTTACGATGGGTGTAGCCGGCATTGTTGACCATGATGTCGATGCGGCCGAAGGCACTCTTTGCGGCATCGACCATCTCGTCGAATTCGGAACGCAACGAGACGTCCGTCTGGGTCCAGATCGCCGCCTGGCCGATCTCGTTGGCGACGCGTTCGGCGCCCCTGGCGTTGAGGTCGGCGATAACGACCTTGGCGCCCTCCTCGGCAAAGCGCTTGGCGATACCCTCGCCGAAACCTGACGCGGCACCGGTAACGATGGCAACTTTGTTTTCCAGGCGCATGGCTTTCTCACTCATGATTGAAGACGATAGCTCGGCCAGTCGCCGGCAATGGCTGCCGAAAGATCAATATACCCTCGATTTCTCCTTTGGCTTTCGCCTCGATCCCGCTCTATGCTGCATCTGCGAAGGCCTCCCGGAACACGTTGCCGACAAGCCGCCGGGTTGCGCCAGTGTCAAGGGCACACATCAGGGGCCAAATCGGTAAAACCCGATTGGCCTTGGGGTGTGACGCCATGGCACTGGAAAATCTAAATCGATTAGATTATATCGACCGCGTCACAGCGACCGGCGTCAAAGCGGACAGACCATGACCAGTCAGATCATTCCCGTCGACCCTTTCGACTTCATCATTTTCGGCGGCACCGGCGATCTTTCGGAACGCAAGCTTTTGCCGTCGCTCTACCATCGCCAGCGCGGCCATCAGTTTTCCGAACCGACGCGCATCATCGGCACCTCGCGCTCGAAAATGACCGACGAGGAATTCCGGGATTTCGCCAGGCAGGCGATTTCCGACCATGTCAAAGCGGCCGATATCGACGCCGCGGAGCTGAAGACGTTCCTTGCCCGGCTTTCCTACGTCTCGGCCGACGCAACGACCGGCGCGGGCTTCGACAAATTGAAGGAGGCGATCGGCGACAGCGAATGCATCCGCGCCTTCTACCTGGCGGTTGCGCCGGCGCTGTTCGGCGACATCTCGCACAAGCTGAGAGAGAACGGGCTGATCACGCCGAACTCGCGCATCGTGCTGGAGAAGCCGATCGGGCGCGATCTCGCGTCGGCACGCGAGCTCAACGATCTGGTCGGCGACGATTTTCATGAAAGCCAGATTTTCCGCATCGATCACTATCTCGGCAAGGAGACGGTGCAGAACCTGATGGCGTTGCGCTTTGCCAACGCGCTCTACGAGCCGCTGTGGAATTCCGCCAATGTCGATCATGTGCAGGTCACCGTGGCCGAGACCGTCGGCCTCGAAGACCGCGTCACCTATTACGACAAGGCCGGCGCGCTGCGCGACATGGTGCAGAACCACATGCTGCAGCTTCTCTGCCTCGTCGCCATGGAGGCGCCGTCGTCGATGGACGCCGATGCCGTGCGCGACGAAAAGCTGAAGGTTCTGCGCGCGCTGAAACGCATCAACGGCAACGAAGCCCCCAAGCACACGGTACGCGGCCAGTACCGTGCCGGGGCCTCGGCAGGCGGACCGGTAAAAGGCTATGTCGAGGAACTCGGCAAGAACAGCAACACCGAGACCTTCGTTGCGCTCAAGGCCGAAATCGGCAACTGGCGCTGGGCGGGCGTGCCGTTCTATCTCAGGACGGGCAAGCGGCTGGCGACGCGCGTCTCGGAGATCGTCATCGAATTCAGGCCAATCCCGCATTCGATCTTCGGCGAAAGCGCCGGGCCGATTTCCGCCAACCAGCTGGTCATCCGGCTGCAGCCCGACGAAGGCGTCAAGCAGTTCATCATGATCAAGGATCCGGGGCCGGGCGGCATGCGGCTGCGCCAGATCCCGCTCGATATGAGCTTCGCGCAATCCTTCGACGGCCGCGCGCCCGACGCCTATGAGCGGCTGATCATGGACGTCATCCGTGGCAACCAGACGCTGTTCATGCGCCGCGATGAGGTCGAGGCAGCGTGGAAGTGGATCGACCCGATTCAGGACGCCTGGGAAAACGGAAGGCAAGAGGCGCAGGGCTATACGGCCGGCACCTGGGGCCCCTCGGCCTCGATTGCGCTGATCGAACGCGACGGGCGGACATGGCACGAGAGCAATTGAACGGCACCGCCTACAGCTGGCACACGTTTGCCGAACGCCAGGATCTGGCGGCAGCACTTGCCGGGCACGTCGCAGGCCGCCTGACCAATGCAATTGCCGAGCGCGGCACAGCACTGCTCGCCGTTTCCGGCGGCACGACGCCGGCGAAATTTTTCGCTTCGCTTTCGAGTATCCCGATCGCCTGGAACAAGGTCACGGTGACGCTGGTCGACGAGCGTTGCGTGCCGACCTCCTCTCCGCGCTCCAACGCCGGGCTGGTCGCCGCCAATCTCTTGCAGAACGCGGCCGCAGCCGCACGTTTCGTGCCGCTCTACCACGAGGCAGCAAGCATCGAGGATACGTGGGAGGCCGATAGCAGGATGTTGCGGTCGCTGCCCTGGCCGCTCGACGTGGTCGTGCTTGGCATGGGAACCGATGGCCATACCGCGTCGTTCTTTCCGGACGCCGACAATCTGGAAAAACTGCTCGACCCGTCCTCGGAAAGGGTCGTGTTCCCGGTCCACGCGGCAAGCGCCGGCGAGCCGCGCCTGACGCTGTCGCTGGCGCGGATCGTCAGGGCCGGCTTCGTCGCGCTGCACATCGAAGGCGAAGACAAGCGCAAGGCATTCGAAAGCGCGATGGGATCGGAAACGCGAAAACCCATTCGTGCCGTGCTCGACGCAGCCGAGAGGCCCGTAGAGGTTTTCTGGGCACCCTGATTTCAACTTGCCGAGGGGTCCCGGCAGATAGCCGGACGGTGTCTGCGGGACCTCGCCTGAAAGGACCGACACCATGACCGCGAGACGCGACATCGAAGCCATCACCGAGCGCATCCGCCAACGCTCCAGACCAGGGCGCGAGGCCTATCTCGGCCGTATCGCCGAAGCATCGCACCGCACCGCCAACCGGGCCGTGCTGTCCTGCGGCAACCTCGCCCATGGCTTTGCCGTCTGCAGCCCTTCGGAAAAGGTGGCCCTTGGCGGCGACCGGGTGCCGAACCTCGGCATCATCACCTCCTATAACGACATGCTGTCGGCGCATCAACCTTTCGAGACATATCCGGCGCTGATCAAGGACGCGGCGCGTGAGGCCGGCGGCATTGCCCAGGTCGCCGGCGGCGTGCCGGCGATGTGCGACGGCGTCACGCAGGGACAGCCCGGCATGGAGCTGTCGTTGTTCTCGCGCGACGTGATCGCCATGGCCGCGGCGATCGGGCTGTCGCACAACATGTTCGACGCGGCGGTCTATCTTGGCGTCTGCGACAAGATCGTGCCGGGGCTGGTGATCGCGGCGCTGACCTTCGGCCATCTGCCGGCGGTGTTCATCCCAGCCGGGCCGATGACGACGGGTCTGCCCAACGACGAGAAGGCCAAGGTCCGCCAGCTCTACGCCGAAGGCAAGGCGGGAAGGGCCGAACTGCTCGACGCCGAGTCCAAATCCTATCACGGGCCGGGAACCTGCACCTTCTACGGCACGGCGAACTCCAACCAGATGCTGATGGAGATCATGGGCCTGCACACGCCAGGCGCCTCCTTCGTCAACCCCGGCACGCCATTGCGCGACGCGCTGACCCGGGAGGCGACGAAGCGGGCGCTGGCGATCACCGCGCTCGGCAACGCCTACACGCCGGTCGGCCGGATGATCGACGAGCGTTCGATCGTCAACGGCATCGTCGGCCTGCACGCCACCGGCGGATCGACCAATCACACCATCCATCTGATCGCCATGGCGGCAGCGGCTGGCATCGCCATTACCTGGCAGGATATTTCGGACCTTTCGGAAGCCGTGCCGCTGCTGGCGCGGGTCTATCCGAACGGCCTTGCCGACGTGAACCATTTCCATGCGGCCGGCGGCCTCGGCTTCCTGATCCGCGAACTGCTCGACGAGGGGATACTGCACGAGGACGTCCAGACGGTTTGGGGCGAAGGGCTGCGGCCTTATGCGGTCGAAGCCAAGCTCGGTGCCGACGGCGGCGTTGTGCGCGAGGCCTCGCCCCGCGAAAGCGGCGACGAGAAGGTGCTGGCGCCGTTCAAGAAGGCGTTTCAGCCGACGGGCGGATTGAAAATGCTCTCAGGCAATCTCGGCCATGCCGTCATCAAGACTTCCGCGGTGAAACCGGAACGGCGCATCATCGAGGCGCCGGCCAAGGTGTTCGACAGCCAGCAAGGTCTGAACGAGGCGTTCAAGGCCGGCACGCTGACCGGCGATTTCATCGCCGTCATCCGCTTCCAGGGGCCGAAAGCCAACGGGATGCCGGAGCTGCACAGGCTGACCACCGTGCTCGGGGTCCTGCAGGATCGCGGCCAGCATGTGGCGCTGGTCACCGACGGGCGCATGTCGGGCGCGAGCGGCAAGGTGCCGGCGGCGATCCATGTGACGCCGGAGGCGGTCGAGGACGGGCCGATCGCCAGGATCCATGACGGCGACATCATCAGGCTCGACGCGGAAGCCGGAACGCTGGAAGTGCTGGTGCCGGCAGGCGATTTCGCACTGCGCCGGGCGGCGGACAGCGATCTTGTCGGCAATGAATTCGGCTTCGGCCGCGAGCTTTTCGCTGGGTTCCGGCAAATGGTCGGCCGTGCCGACCACGGCGCCAGCGCATTCGGGAACAATGTGGCGGAATTCGCACTGCAGTGAAAAGGGCGGCGCGCGGCCGTCTGACGCTGGCCGTTGAATTGCCCTCCTACTGCACCGTCAACTCGGCTCGCTCGCCGGCTTTGATGGTCACTGTGCTTTCCTTCGCGCTGTTGTCCAGCATCTGCGAGACGACGGCGTAGTCGCCGGCCGGCAGCGCCGCCTGATACTTCTCGTCATAGGCGTAGCCGAGCGATTTGCGGTTGCCGTTGATGTCCTTCTTCGGATCGAAAATCTCGATCTTCGAAGCCCCTGGCGCGGTGATCGCCAGCACGCCGGCATTGATGGCGACCTTCAGATCCCGATGCTCACCGGCCTTGACGCTGAACGGCTGCTCGACGACGGCAAGGTCGACCGTCGCCGTCAGCACATAGTCATCGGGCGGCAGATCGAACTTGCTGTCGGGACCATAAGCATGAGCCACCTCTTGCCTCGTCCCGTCGATCTTCTTTTTTGCCTTGAACACCTTGAAGCCGATGCCGGAACCGTCGGCCTTGTCGCCGCCGGCAGTGTAGTAGGCGTTGGCAATGACATGGCCGACGCCGACGATGATATCCTTGTCGACGATCCTGCCCGCAGTGAGCGGGATGGTTTCGGTAACCTCGCCCTGCCCGATCCTGACCGTCACTTTCTGGTCGCCGGCCGGCAACACGACTTTCGTGTCGCCATAATAGGTCGCGGGCGTATCGACGCCCGGATAGGCGATCACGACAGCCGCGCCATCGGCGACGTCCGCCCCCTCACTTGGCCGCGGATGAATGATGAGCGTGCCGGCATTCAGCGTGACAAGGGGCTTGTAGACCTGGCCGGCCTCGACGGTAATCTTCTGTTCGGTCCTGGCCTCGCCATAGCGTGCGACGACTGTGTAGTCGCCGGCTCCAGATTGCCTTTGTAGGCGCCGTATTCGGTGGTGACGTAGTCGCCGCGGGTGCCGTCGGACTTTGCCTTGTAGATCTCCCAGGAATTGCCGTCAGTGACGGGATCGCCGCCCTCGGCTAGCGCCACGGCGGGCATGAAGTTGAACTCCGGCTTTTCCGGCTCGGCGGGCGGCTGCGGCGCAGGCGCTGGTTCGGTCGCCGGTGCAGGTGCGGCAATGGTTTCGACCAGCGCGTCCTGCAGCGCTTGCTCGTCGGACGCCTGGATGTATTTGCCGCCGGTGTTGTCGGCGAGGCAAGCAACCTGCTTGCCCTCGTCCGCGCTCAGGCCGAAGCCGACGACGTTTACAGTGAAGTCGACGCCGGCAGCCCTCAGTTCCTTGCCGAGCGCGCAAGGGTCGCCTTTGCAGGTCTCGAGCCCGTCGGTGATCAGGATGACGGTAGCCTTGTCCTCGGTGTATTTCAGCGCCTCGGCCGCCTGTTTGACGGCTGATGTCAGCGGCGTCTTGCCGATGAATTTCAGGCTGTCGGCGGCAGCGGAAACAGCAGTTGCCGAGCCGGCCTGCGGCGGCACGATCATCTCGATGTCCTCGCAACTGCCCTTCTCGCGATGGCCATAGGCCATGAAGCCGATCTCCTTGTCGGCGGGGACCGATTGCAGCACTGTTCGCAGCGATTCGCGGGCGATCTCGAGCTTGGGCTTGCCGTCGATCTGCGCCCACATCGAGCCGGAGGCGTCGAGAACGATGACGACACGGTCGGCGGCAAGGCCGAGCGTCGTCATCCACAACAGGAGGATCGCCGCGGCGACGCTCCGTGCAAGTCCCGCCATGACAATCTCCCCCAGTCAGTCTCTGCCAGTCAGTCTCTGCCAGTCCGGGGGCGAAGCTATTTGAGGCCGCGTCAGGATACAAGCCCGGACGCCGGGGCATATGAGGCTGGCGTCGCTGACTGTGCCAAAACCACTCAGTACGTCGTGCGACGCTCTTCGGAAGGCGGCCGGCCGAACTGCAGCCGATAGCTCTGGGCAAAATAGGAGTGTGAGGTGAAGCCGGTGGCGATCGCCACGTCGAGGATCGGCATGTTGGTCTGGCGCAGCAATTCGCGCGCCCGCTCGAGCCTTAGCCGCATGTAATAGCGGCCGGGCGTCACCGTGAGGTGACGCAGGAACAGGCGCTCGACCTGACGCACCGACAGGCCGGCCGACTTGGCGAGCTGCACTGCCGACAGCGGCTCGTCGAGATGGTCGGCCATCAGCTCGACGATGCGCCGCAGCTTCTCCGATTTGCCGGTCAGGTCGCGCTCAGGGCCGACGCGCTGGCGGTCTCCGGCGGAACGGATGCGCTCGTGCTGGAACTGGTTGGCGACGCCGTTGGCGAGGCTCGAGCCGAAATCGCCGCGCACGATCTCCAGCATCAGGTCGATGGAGGTGGTGCCGCCGGCGCAGGTGTAGCGCTTGCGGTCGATCTCGAAGACATTGCCGGTGCAGTTGATGTCGGGAAACCGCTCGACGAAGCCGGCGCGGTTTTCCCAGTGGATGGTGCAGCGATAGCCTTCGAGCTGGCCTGCCTCGGCGAGCACATAGGAGCCGACCGACAGTGCGCCGAGCGCGTTGCCGCGCCGGCCCCAGCTGCGCAGCGCCGCCAGCACCTTGCTCTTGCCGGGAAACTCCGTCGTCAGCCCGACCGAGACGAAAAGTATATCGACCGGCGGCAGATCGGCGACAGCATAGTCGATCTTGAGCGGCAGGCCGTTGGAGGCCATGACGGCATCGCCGTCGGCCGACACCGTCGTCCAGCCATAGAAGTCGTGGCCGAGCAGCCGGTTCGCCGACCGGAACGTGTCGATTGCGGCGGCCAGCGAGAACATGGAAAACTTGTCGACCAGCAGGAACCCGAACTGCCGGCCGCCTTGAACGGGATCGTTCGTGACCGGCCGCTCTGAGGGAACAGTGAGGTTCGGCAAAGCTGAGGCTTTCCAGGTTCAGAAAGACGGCCGTTTCAATCCGGCCGCGAGATAGGCGGAAGCTAGCGTGTTGGCCATCAGCATGGCAATGGTCATCGGTCCGACGCCGCCAGGCACCGGCGTAATGGCGCCGGCCGTCTTCGCCGCTTCCGCATAGGCGACGTCACCGACGAGGCGGGTCTTGCCTTCGCCCTTTTCGGGCGCCGCGATGCGATTGATGCCGACGTCGATGACGGTGGCGCCTGATTTGACCCAGTCACCCCTGACCATTTCGGGTCTGCCGACAGCGGCAACGAGAATATCGGCGGTGCGCGCCAGTGCAGCCAAGTCCTTGGTGCGGCTATGCGCGATAGTGACGGTGCAGTTGGCGGCAAGCAGAAGGTTGGCCATCGGTTTGCCGACAATGTTGGAGCGGCCGACGACCACCGCATTGAGCCCGGAAAGATCCTTGCCGCGCACACGCTCGATGAGCAGCATCGAGCCGGCCGGCGTACAAGGCACGAACGCCGTATCCAGTTCGCCGGTGCCGAGCTTGCCGACATTGATGAAGTGGAAGCCGTCGACATCCTTTTGCGGCGCTATTGTCTGGATGACCTTGCCAGAGTCGATATGGCCAGGCAGCGGAAGCTGCACCAGGATGCCGTTGATGCCGGGATCGGCGTTGAGTTCGCCGATGATATCGAGCAGTTCCTGTTCGGAGGTCTCGGCCGGCAGTGTGTGCTGGACCGAATGAAAGCCGCATTCCTTGGCGGTGCGGGATTTGGAGGCGACGTAAACCTGGCTCGCCGGATCCTCGCCGACGATGACCACGGCGAGACCGGGCTTCTGCGCGCGCTTTTCCACCAGTTCGATCGTCAAGGCCTTGACGCGCCGCACCACGTCTTCGGCGACGTTCTTTCCGTCAATCAACTCGGCCATGAACCACCCTCAACATCGTTCTGCTTCGGGCGGCATTTTCACGAAAATCCGACCGGGCAATCCCGTCAAAGCGCCGTCTTATGCCGCTAACTCGAAACCGATGGCTTTTATTCTATTCGGCGCTCAGAAATAGCGCCGCGATCGGCTTTCGGTGAGTTCGCGAACCGTGTCGCGGAATTCGCGCAAGCTGGCTCGGATTTCCTCGATGGAGGCTTGCTGTTGAGCGGCTTCCGAAGCCTGATTTGCCTCGTCCGACGAGGCTCGGGGATACACCGACTGCTGCTGCGGGTAAGGGGGCGTCATGGCCGGCGGATAGGGATAGCCGGCCGGCGGCGGCTGCATCTGCCAGGGATAGCCCATCGGCGGTTGCGCATGCGCCTGCATGGGCGGGGCCGGGTACATCCCCTGCTGCGGACCATAGGCGCCTTGCTGGACTTGCGGCTGCCTGTAGCCGGTAGTTTCCGGATCCCGCTTTGCGCCTCCGGCGACTGCCGGTGCGCCACTGGCCGGTGAGGCACTGGAACGCGTACTGGCAGAGCCTTCCCTGCGCGCCTTGCGCGGCACGATCCTGCTCACCGCCGACAGCAGCGCACCGATCGGACCTGAACGCCTGGTGGCCTCGACGGGCAGAACGGGCGGCGCCGACGCCTGGTATGCCTGGTCTTCAAACCGGCGTTTCCTGCGGCGCGGCCGCGAATTGGCGGTTTCGCGCAGGCTCGCATGGGCGCCGCGCATGGCGCCAAGGCCGACACCAGAAGCGAGGCCCGCCAGCAGGCCGGCAAGCACCGTCACGGCGCGCGACGGTCCGTTCGGCTCGAGCGGGGCGAAGGCCTTGGAGATCACGTTGATATTGGCGGTGTTGATGTCCTTCTGCTCGCCGATCTCCTTGGCGCGCAGTAGATACTGTTCATAGACGGAGGCGCTGCACACCACCGATTCGCTGGAGCCGGAACATGCCGGCCTGTGGCGCGGCGTGTTCACCCACAAGAACATCGCCGGTCCTGTCATGGCCTGCTTCAGCTTTGCCGCGCTGTACCTCTACCGGCGCGGACAGCGGCTCTGGGGCGCGTCAATCTTTTGCGCAAGGAGAACATCTATCTCGGCGACTTCTTCATGATGGTGGTGCTGTTCGCAGCGCTGAACGCGTTCCTCGAAAGCTTCTTCTTCCATCGCGCCGATCCGGTCTGGCTGTTCTTCGTGTTCGGCATGTTCGGCCTCAGGCAAGTGTCGCTGCGGCCGATCGCGGTCCGTGGTCCGCCCTGATCCTCCGTCCCAACAGGGCTTCCCCGCCCCGCCACGAACGTCTATGGGAAGCCATCTTTCTGCGGAGGCTTCAATGACGATCGAGCTCGTTCTCGCCGGTTGCGGCAATATGGGCTACGCCATGCTCTCGGGCTGGCTGAAATCCGGCAAGCTCCCCCCGGCGGCGGTTTTCGTGATCGAGCCGAATGCCGATCTGCGCAAGCGCGCCGAAGCGCTCGGCTGCAGTGCTGCCGCGGACGCCTGCGGTATTCCAGCCGACGCGGTGCCGGCCCTCGTCGTCATTGCGGTGAAGCCGCAAGTGATCCGCGACGTGACTGCCGCCTACAAGCGCTTCAATGATGGGCGCACCACCTTCGTCAGCATCGCCGCCGGAATGCCGGTCGCCACTTTGGAGGCCATTCTGGGCGATCGCGCGCCGATCGTGCGCTGCATGCCCAACACCCCGGCGGCGATCGGCAAGGGCATGATGGTGGTGTTTTCCAACAGGCTGGTCTCCATCGACACGAAGCGTTTCGTTGCCGACCTGCTTTCGGCGAGCGGCGAAGTGACCGATATCGACGACGAAAGCCTGATGGATGCGGTGACGGCGGTGTCCGGGTCTGGCCCCGCCTATATCTTCCATTTCATCGAAGCGCTGACGGTGGCTGCCGAGAAGGCCGGATTGCCGACCAAAACCGCCAGGCTGCTGGCCATGCAGACAGTCTATGGCGCCGCCTCGCTCGCCGCAGAAAGTGGCGAGGAGCCGGGCGTGCTGCGCCAGCAGGTGACCAGCCCCAACGGCACCACGGCCGCTGCCCTTGCCGTGCTGATGGGCGAGGACCGGCTGACCCATCTGCTCACCGAAGCGGTGGAAGCAGCACGGCTAAGGTCGATCGAGTTGGGGAAGTAGTAGCGGTTTTGCGAGCCAGGTGTTGATATTCAGCCGGCGGTCGATGACCGGGTGAAGTGCTGCCTGCTGTTCAGAGCAGCAGCGCTCGAAGGTCACAGAATCTTGGTATTCAAAACGCTGCGACGCTCAGTGGCACAGAAGCGCAGCGATCCAGTGGTCTCAACAGATCGAGCCGCATCGCCGCTTCGATATGGTCGCTCCATTCGCCGGCATCAGGGATGTCCCCACAACTCGTCGATCTCATCCTTGTTCGCAGGCCGGCCGTCCTTGCCCGCTCTGGCTTTGAGATCGTGGGCAATGGCTGCGAGTCGTTCGGCCAGAGGAATGCGTCCACTTTCCCGCTTCAATTCGGATTCACGCTCCTCGATCATATCCTAATCTCCGTACAGCATCTCGTCCTGTAGCCGGCGCAAGGCGAACAGCCTAGTCGTCGGGTCTGGCGCGGCATTGTCTGATGTCAGCAGCTCGCCCTTGCTGACCGGTTTCAGCACCTTGCCGCCTTCGAGCAGGCCGACCGGCACGGCGCGGTTGGCGCGGGCCTCTTCGACAGTCATGGTCCAGGAGCGGTAGCAGGTCTCGCCGATGGCATCGAAAATCTCGCCGACGGCAAGATCGCGCTTGGCCACGGCGCAGACCTCGGCGACGGGCCTCGGCAGCGGCACCATGTCCGGCTTGCCGTAGAGCGCGATGCGAGCGGCTGTCAGCGGCACTTCCAGCGAGGTCAGGTGATATGGCCGGAAGAAGCTGTAATAGGGTCCGTGGCCGATATGCAGATCGTCCATGCGCTCGATGATACGCGGATGCGTCGCCTCGACGATGACGAAGACGCCGGGCGCCACGCCCTTGCCGATGGTGTAGTCGACGACGCCCTTCCTCGACAGGATGCCGCCATCGGCGCGCGGGATGAGCACCTTGGCCAATTCATCGCGATTGGCCTTGGGGCCGTGCATGCCGGCAATGTCGGGCACCAGCCCGGTGGCGTTGGCGATGGCGCACATCTCGACCATGGTTTTGGATCCGTCGACGAACTCGACCAGCATGCGCGGGTTCATGTTGCGGCGCAGCGCTTCCGCGCGATAGTCGTCGGGCACGGCGTCTTGATTGAGCGGGTTGTTCTTGCCCTTACCGGCCGAGACGACGGTGTAGCCGAGCGCGGAGGCGAACTCGATCAGTTCCATGCAGCTCGACGGCTCGTCGCCGGCGCCGACCGAATAGACGACGCCGAGCCGGTCGGCCTGCTGCTTCAGGTAGCAGCCGATGGTGACGTCGGCCTCGACATTCATCATCACCAGATGCTTGCCGTGCTCCATCGCCATCAGGTCGAAATCGGCGGCGACGCCCGGCTTGCCGGTGGCGTCGATGACCACGTCGATCAGCGGATTGGTCACCAGCATCTCGTTCGAGGTGATGGCAATTTTTCCGCTCTCGATCGCTTCGCTGACCTTCGACGGCGTATCGGCCTCCCGTGCCATCGCCTCGTCGCCATAGGCGATGCGGACGGCATCACGCGCCGTGTGCGGGCGGCGGGTCGAGACCGCACACACCGAAATGCCCGGCATCAGCATGCCTTGCGTCACCAGGTCGGTGCCCATCTCGCCGGAGCCAATGACGCCGATGCGCACCGGACGGCTTTCCGCGGCGCGCTTGGCGAGATCGCGGGCAAGCCCGGTCAGGGCGACATTGGTCATGCGTAAGTCCACTGCTTTTGATATGAAGGGGGAATAGCAGGGAACGGTAGCCTTTTGCCAACAAAACCGCCCGCCGTCGGCAATTTCTTGTGGCTGGCTTTCACACCGTGAGCGGATAGTGTTCAGCCCAGATAGTGTCCAGCGACGAGGAGACCGTGCCTGTCCGGACGACGCGCCGACAGGCTTTCAGGGGAGGTTGAGATGACAAACGAGTTCACGCCGAAATTCGATCTGGCTGACGAGGTGGTGCTTGTCACCGGCGCCTCGCGCGGCATCGGACGTGCTTGCGCGCTCGCCTGCGCCGGCTCCGGGGCCAACGTCATCGTCGGCGTGCGCAACACAGCCGACGGCGCGGATCTGACCGCCGAGATCGAGCGCATCGGCCGGCGCGCGCTGGCGCTGCAGATGGACCTCACCGATCTGGCGACGGTGCGAAAGGCTGTCGCCGACGCCCACGCCGCCTTCGGCCGCATCGACGTGCTGGTCAACAATGTCGGACTTGGGCCGGAAAACCTCGCGGAGAACGTGACCGAAGCGGATTTCGACCTCACCGTGAACGTCAACCTCAAGGGGACGTTCTTCACCACCCAGGCGGTCGGACGGCTGATGATCGCCGCAAAATCCGGGCGCATCATCAACATCAGCTCGCAAGCCGGCACGGTGACGCTGAAGGGCGAAGCCATCTACTGCATGACCAAGGCGGCGATAAACCACCTCACCCGCTGCCTCGCGGCCGAATGGGCGCAGCACAAGATCACCGTCAACAGCGTCGCGCCGACCTTTGTCTGGACCGACGGAACGCGGCCCTCGCTCGCCGATCCGGACTTTCATGCCCATGTGCTCGGGCACATCCCGCTCGGCCGCATCGGCGACCCGATCGACGTCGCGGGCACAGTGGTGTTCCTGGCCTCGCCGGCAGCGTCGTTGATCACCGGCGCCAACATACTGGTCGATGGCGGCTGGTCGGTGGCGTGAGCGAATGGGTCGTCTCTGGACTGGCCCGACTAGCTCTCCACAGGCATACCGTCAGAGCGCCGGCAAGCGGCCAGGCATTACGGAACGGCAACTTGACAACGGCCCAGTCTTTCAAATTGAGTGAAATCACGATTGATACAGAGTCGGCACAAGACAGTGGGCGAGACAGATATGGCGTGGAGCGAAAGAAAGACCGGTTACGGCAAAGGCCACTATTTTAACCAAATGGGCCTTGCCCTGCTGGTGCTCGTCTTTCTCATCGCCCTTCCGCTCGCTTTCTTTCCCGAAGACATACGGAAGTTTTACCTCAGCGAAGGCGGTCCAATTGAAGTCTTCTCGGCCGCAGGCTACCTGATCGTCGTGGCAACGCTTGTCCGGGAAATGTCCTATCGGGACCTGCTCAAGCGATGGTACCTCGTGGCCATCCCGATCGCGATGTGCCTGCGCGAGCTGGACTTCCATGCGCATCTCACCACCCACAACATCACCAAGACCATCCTCTATGTCTCGCCTGACGTTCCGCTGTTGGAAAAGTTAATCGGCGCGACGGTCGTTATTGCCCTCGGCGTTGCCTTCTATTTGCTCCTGAAGAACGGCTTCCGCAGCTTTGCGCACGGGCTTCGCCACGGCGAGGCGACTGCCGTTGCCATTGCTGCCGCTGTCGGCTGCGCCATCCTTTCCAAGGTCATCGACGGGGCGCCATCAAATCTGACATTTCTCGGCATCCACGTCACCCGGATCTATACCTCCACAGTGTTCGAGGAAATCCTCGAATTGGGGATTCCGATCTTCCTAGCCATCGCGGCGTTCTCGGCCTTCCCGACGCAGGATGGTCTCACAAAGAGGGCCTTGGGACAGATCACGCCAAGATCCGTCACCTAAACGCCGGATCCAACCGGACCAGGATTTCTCGAACTTGATGCTCTGGTCCGCCGCGGTGTTGCCTCTACTTGCTAAGGAAGCAGGTGAGGCAAAACATGTGGAATGGGGCAAAAGAGGGCTGGATCCTCCTTAAGGAGAGCATTCTCGGCTTCATCAATGACAATGCCTTGAGCCACGGCGCAGCGATGGCGTTTTATGCCACGACCTCGCTTGCGCCGATCCTGCTCATCGTTGTCGCCATCGCAGGCATGGCCTTCGGAAACGACGCGGCACAACTGGCGCTTTCGGCCCAGCTGGCGGGCCTGATGGGTCCGCAGAGCGCCGAGCTTTTGCAAGCGACAATCGAGAACGCGTCACAAAAAGAGGCGGGAACTCTTGCCAGCATTTTGGGGCTCGTCACGCTGCTTGTTGCCGCATCCGGCGTCTTTGGCGAAATGCAGGTTGCCCTGAACGAGATCTGGAAAGTCAAACCGGCTGGCACGTCGATTTCACAGCTCGTCCGGGCGCGCGCTGCCAGCCTGGGTCTCGTCGCGGCGCTTGGCTTTCTGCTGCTGGTGTCCCTGGTCGTAAGCGCTGCAATTTCGGCGCTTGGCGATATTATCAACGCATATCTGCCCTTTGGCACCGTCATCCTGAGCGCAATCAACGGGATCATGTCGTTTGCCATGATCGCTCTGTTGTTTGCGGCAATCTACAAGGTCCTGCCCGACCGCGCGCTGGAATGGCGCGACGTTGGCGTCGGCGCCGTAGCAACGGCGTTTCTCTTCACGATCGGCAAGTCGCTGATCGGCTGGTATATCGGGACTAGCGCCATCGCATCGTCATACGGGGCAGCCGGTGCACTGCTCGTCGTGCTGCTGTGGGTTTTTTATTCGTCCGAGATCTTTCTGTTGGGCGCCGAATTTACACGAGCCTACTCGGTTCGATATGGCAGCCGGTCCGATCTGGTGGCGACCATTGAAGCAAGCAAATCGCGAACAGGAGCCGGTGACAGCGGCCAGGATCGAAAAATCTGAAAACGAAGTCGTCAGCTGGATTGTTTTGCGCAGGACGCTCACTGCGTCCCCAAGCCATTTCCAGCATCAACACTGGCGCTGAGACGCCCGGCGCGGCGCCCTGAGGCAGGTATGGCCTTGGGGACATCCGATCGAAGCGACGCGCGAAGCTCCTTCGCCGCAGCCACCAGCCTGGCGCGGCTGCTTCCATATCTCTTGATCAACTGATGGACTTGCGCTGGGGTGATGCCGTTCTGTCGGGCAAAATGCCTTACCACATAAGCTTCGCTGCCGGAGATCCGATCCCGGTAGCGCGGATAGAGCTTCGCCGCGTCGGCTGTCATGCTTAGTCTCCTTTGTCTTGTTTGCTCACGATGTATGAGTGGCCAACGCAAAAGGGGCAATTTCGTTGCCACATGTGATACCAAAGCGCTTTACGCCGCAGGTCCGAACGCACGGCCAAAGCAATCGGGCCGACGACGCACGGCTTTGGTTAAATTCATACGTCGATTTTTCGAGACTCAGCCCTCTGGCACGCGCATGATATGGCCAGGGAGGAAAAGCCATGCGCGAATTGCCAAAGAGCATTGACGCAGACGTTGTAATCGAAATCAGCAGGTTGCTCGACGACCGTGCGAAGTCGGCACCAGTGCCAGTCCACAAGCTTGCCTCGATGATCTCGAATAGTGTCGAGACCGACCTGCCGACAGCTTCCATTGAAGAGTTGATCGTTGAAATGGCCATGACCCGCCAACTTCCGATGCTGTTCGACCTGCCGGGGGCGGATGCAGACAACGTCATATCGATTGCCTTGGCGCGCGCCAGCTGATCCAGCTGAGGAACCTTCCCGTCGAGTTTGATTTCAAGACGCGGATCGTTCCCGTCCCGCTGGCTCCGGCCGGCGGCTTTTCGCTGCGTTGCCGAATAATAATCGTCATCGGCCGTCGCCGTTCGGGAACATGTGATGTCCATTTGCATTTCCCTTTGAACAGCAAAGGAGGAATTCATGAACTGGGATCAAATCAAGGGAAAATGGATGCAGTTCAAAGGCAAGGCCAAGGAGCAATGGGGTGATCTCACCGACGATGACCTTGATCGTATCGAAGGCAATCGTGACCAACTCGCAGGCCGTCTTCAGGAGCGGTATGGGATCGCCAAGGAAGAGGCAGAGCGCCAAGTAGACGACTGGTCCAGAAGCCTCACCTGAGCGTTCAGTATAAAAGGCTGCGCCGTCGATCGGCGCAGCCTCGACGGTCCTGGAGCGGGATGCCGTTCAAATTGAACTGGGCATCCCGCTCTATCTGTTTGCTTTAGCCGCATTTCCGCGACGCCAAGCGATTCCACTGCCTGCAAAATGCTCTAAGCCTGCCGCTCCGAAACGAGCGGCGGGCGACGTGTAGGCGACGGTGGCGGGGTGATCTGCGCCACCCGTCGCTCCAGGATTTTCGGAACGAGAAGCTAGCGCGCCGATTGTCTCTTGGCTTGTGCGGCGACGGCGGTGAGGAAAGCCGTTGCGGCAGTATCGCACGCCGCTCGGGACGGGCTATAGGCGAAAAGGATCAGTTCGGCAGCCCTTAGGGTAAGGCCATGCTTTTTAGCGAAAGCAGCTATTTCGTAAGGCTTGTCGTGGTCTATGGCCGGACCGTAGTCTTCGTTCATTGCTTCCTCCCGTTTGCGACGTTCCTCGCCTTGGCCCCTCCTTGGCGCAAAGATTAACTTACGGGGCGTTGAGAGAGTCTACCAATTGGAGATTGCAAAAGGCCTACGGCGCCTGATGCGGGCCCGTGTCGAGGCGAAAGCCCCTATTTTGTCCGCTGCACATCGAAAAAGATTATATGATCGCGCTGATATCGCAGGTGGTCGACGCAAGCCAATGCCGATCTTTTCAGTCAAGCACACGACCGTCTATCGCTACACGCAACCGGTGACGTTTGGCGAGCACCGGCTGATGTTCAGGCCGCGCGATAGTTTCGATCAGCGACTTTTGGATCACGCCCTGTTTGTCGACCCCGAGCCGAATGAGGTTGGCTGGATCCATGACGTTTTCGGAAACTGCGTTGCGGTAATCGACTTCAAGGGCTCCGGCGACGAACTGCGTTTCGTGACAGACATTCGGCTCGATCACACGCCGCAGCATGCGCCTGATTTCCGTATCGATGAAGCAGCGCTCAGCTATCCATTTTCCTATGACCCCGACGAGGCAACCGACCTCACCCAAACCATCGAGCGCCATCATCTCGATGACGGCGACGAGATCGGTAAATGGGCACAACAGTTCGTGAGTGCCAGAGGGCACACCGAGACGGGCAAATTGCTGATGACGCTTTGCTACGCCATCCACGAGAGCTTTGTTTATTCCCGTCGAACTGAATCAGGGACGCAACCGCCTCTCATGACGTTGCACCTGCGTCGAGGCACATGCCGAGACTTTGCGCTGTTCATGATGGAAGCGGTTCGTTCGCTCGGTTTTGCCGCGCGTTTTGTGACTGGCTATGTCTATGTGCCGAGCCGCGACAGCGCTTCTGTCCTCGGCGGCGGTTCAACGCATGCCTGGTGCCAGGTCTATCTGCCTGGCGCGGGTTGGGTCGAGTTCGACCCCACCAATGGCATTGTCGGCAACCGGGATCTGATCAGGGTGGCTGTGGCCAGGCATCCTGGGCAAGCCATCCCTCTTTCCGGAAGCTACTGCGGCAGCGCGTCGAGCTTTCTCGGCATGACGGTGGAGGTCAAGGTGGTGAAGGAAGCCGGGACTAATAAAATTAGTACCTTCTAATGTGTTTCGGTTCGCGGCAATCCGGAGTTTCTCGCCGGCGTCTGTCGCGATTTTGCGCATCTGGCAATCACGCTGTGCCGTTGCATGAATATCCCGGCGCGATACTGCACCGGCTATCTCGGCGACATCGGGATACCGCCGATGCCGTATCCCATGGATTTCAACGCATGGTTCCAAGCCTATCTCAGCGGCCATTGGTTCACCTTCGATGCGCGGCATAACCAGCCTCGCATAGGCAGAATCCTGATGGCGACGGGATGCGATGCCAATGACGTCGCGATCTCAACGAGCTTCGGTCTTCCCGGCTCACCCGCTTCGAAGTCATCACAGAAGAAATCCAAGCCGAGCCTGAGAAGGCGTCAGCCCGCCACACCTTTCGACATGACGGGCTTCAGCGTGAGGGGTCAAGTCAGTCGTAGACCTTTACAATCTTGCGGGTACCTGGATCGACCAGGACGGTCCGGCCGTCGACGACGACGTAGCGGTACTGCACGTCCGGCACCTCGTAAAGCTCGACTGTTTCGGGCAGAGGTGTGCCGATGTTGAGCTCCACGCCGGGAAGGCTGAGTGATGCCACCGGTTTCTTTTTCACGTATTCGCGGATCACAGTGTCCTGCTCGGGTTGAATAATGACGTCCTGAGCGGCGGCGGCGCTGACGCCAACCAACAGAAGGATGCCTGCCGCAGCCAATGTAAGTTGCTTACCCATAATAGCCTCCAAGCAACCTTCAGCTGCGGTGCTTGATTGCTGCCGCGACGGGTTGCATAGTTATCTGAACGATGCCGAGCAATTCTTGTTCCATTTGCGGTGCGCGAACCCGCTGCCACGGCATATCAAAGCTGACGTTCGAGGCCGCCCGCGAACGCGCTCCCGCTCAAGGTTTAGGTTCTTCCGGAGGAGGCGCGTTTGGGACCGGACAATCAGGATGTGGCCATTTTTCACACGGAGAGGGCTTGCCGCCAGCGTCGCCATAACGTTCCACGAGTTTTGCGAATCCGTAGGCGAAGGCGGAAAGCAGCGCCAGGATAACCACTATGCGAGCGGCCATACGGGATTATAGCAGGTTCCCGCTTAGGATTGACCCGGCATCAGCTGCGCTCGGCAGGCTGCCCGTCACTTTCTGCGAAACTTGTCTCGGTTCCGAAGGTCCCAAGCATAATAGTAGGCGGCCAGGATGCAGGGCAGCCCGATACCAACAAAAAGAAACCCGACCCACCGATCAGCGGCTCGCATCGAAATCGATCGCAAATCCCGCGTCGATGGCGCTTCGCGCGATGAGATCGCCAAGTTGCCAATCCGTGAGTTCGCAAAGTGGAAACATCTTCCTCACGGCTCCGGTCACTTCGAATATCGAAACGCTCGGGTTGTCGACGTGATCGATCAGGTAGCGGACAATCGCTTGCCGAACGTCCAATGAATTTGGCTTCTGCACCAGCCCGGACATTTCCGGCTACGAATGGAGCCGCGGTTCTAGGCCGTCGGCTGTTTTGGCGTCGAAAGCGACGGGCACGCCGTGAACCACGCATGCTGCCGCCAGCATTTCCTCCAATTCGTGGTTGGTGGCCTTGCAAGCCGGCATGAGTGTTCGAATGGCGCGGATCGCCTGTGCGATCGAGAGATACCGAGCCTTGCCTCTGGAAAGGACATAGGCCTCCGCCGCACCTTCAACCGTGACTGTGTGAAAAGTGTTGCTCATCAACAGTTCCTCCCTGCCAACCAATACGACTTTCGGCCAACATGCAGCGGCCTTCAAGCTTATGTCTGATATCGGACAATTAGGCGGCGGCCAGGCCGAAGTGACGTTGCTCCTCGTCGCCGTAGGCACCATGGGTGAGCTTTATCATTCCGGCACGGTCGACGATCGTGATCTCGCCGCGCTTGGCGTGAACCAGCCCCCGATATTCAAGCATTTGGAGAGCGGTGGTAACGCCGGGGCGCCGAGAGCCAAGCATGGTCGCCAGAAATTCATGCGTCAGGTAGATCTTATTTCCTTCGGTCCTGTCGTGGACCATCAGCAACCAGCGGGCCAGCCGTTCCTCGATTTTGGAATGGCCGTTGACCAGTGCCGTCCGGGACGACTGGACAAGGAAGGCGTGGGCATAGCGAAGCAGTGACTCGCGAAGGGACTGGCTCTCTGCAATCACAGGACGAAGATTTTCAACCGGCAGGCACCAGCCATTGCCTGCGACTTGGATATAGGTCTCATTGGGAGAGCTGTCTTGGCCGAGAATGACGGCAACGCCTGTCATCCCATCGTAGCCAACGATCCCGACTTCACTCTGCCGCCCTCCAGTCATGGTGGCGACCACCGAAGCAATACCCGCCTCTGGAAAATACACATGCTCGATTGGCTGATACGGGACCTCCAGTTGGGCTTTGAGGTTCAGTTGGACACGATGCATTGACGGCAGTAACAGCGCGAAATCCTCTGGGGAGAGGGCTTGCAACACATGATTGCGAGGAAGGGACACGGCTCTCTCCCGGACGGGCAAGAGCACGTACCCTCTCACTGTCGGCTGCATCCGCAGCACTGGCGGCCGATATCGAAGCATAGGCTTCAAACGCGCGATTGGCAAAACCTTCGCCACCCGTGGCCGACTTCAAACTGAGGCAAGACCCTGGCGGCAGTCGATCCGGCGCCGGCAGAACACCTTAACGAACGTACTGTGCGGATTTGTGCCACAACCGGGCGCGCAATCCTGCGCAGCTGTGCACAGCGCAGCAAGAAGCCCTTGCAGAAAAGCCTTGGAAAACTGGTGCTGCGAGAGAGGATTGAACTCGCCCAGCGAGCAGTCAACTATCTGATTCTGCTGACGATTTTTTTGCCGCCAATTCCGACTGTGTACCACCCCCGTGTCTTTGCCGCAAGCGGTGACTGGCCCTGAGGTCGTCAAGGCTGCTACGCGAACGACCCGCTACTTCCAAAAACGCTTCTGAAAAGGTGGATCGTGGTACAATCTTGGTTGCCTCATCTCCCGGAAACCTCGCCGCCACCAGCTCTCTGCACAGGAGCTGCGTGAAGCGAGGGTCGTTTATGCAGCGCTTTGTTAGCTCAGCAAACCGCTTCTTGCGCTCACTCATCGCTGTTGCGCACTCCGCCTCGATGTTCTGCTGTATGTCCTTATCCTCGACGGAGGGAGGCATCGCAATTTTCTCCCCTTCGTAAAGCAACGGAGGACGCTGCTGGTCCTGAAATACGTCCCGCATAAACGCGTCATATTTCTCTCGCGATTGAGGCGACATGTCCTCCTTCCGCTGTTCCATCTCGGCCTTTGCTACCATTGCCTCCAGAAACATCTGTTCATAGCTGATTGCCGACAAGAAGCCTTCCGCGGCTCGACTCGTCGTGATCCGGACATCTATCTCTCGACCGAGTTCGTTCAATCCATCAAAGAAGGCGTTGACGTGCTGCCCAATCGTCTTTTTGTGAATGGCCGGCTTTGTTAGCTGCGGTTGAGTAAAGGTTGGCGTTTCGGCAAGAGCCGCCGTTACCTTTCTTATCGCTTCATCGGGTGTCTTGAACACGACGATCGCGGGTATGCGGAGGACCTTGTAGCCGCAATGGACAGAGTACTGATCTCGAGTGCGGTCGCGTTCTACCTGCTCGGTGGATGAGTGATAGGCCGCACCGTCCACTTCGATGATCTGACGACCATTCGCCACAAAGTCGTAACGGTAGTTCTCAACCTTGACCTGCATAGCTAGGGTCAGCTTCGGCGACCTCAGCACGCCGTTGTCCGGTTTAAGGTCGAACTCCTTCACCATCGCCAGGAGGAACTGTTCTTCAGCCGGAGATTCGCAGCCCTCGCAAAACAAGGTCAGCCAGTCGTCGTCCTCAGGTTTGGCATCGCGCCATGTTCGTGCTGGCGGCAAATCGGGATACGGTGAGGGCTTCAGATCTTCGTAGATGGACCACGCCAGAAATCCCACCAGGAACAAAGATAACGGGAAGAAAAAGCTGATCGGCAACAAAATTGCGATCAGCCCAATACGGCGCCAAATGGTCTTATCAATCTGACCTTGCACACAACACCTCAAGCCAAAATCTACGATCGGTCGTGAGCCGAAGTTCAAATCGGAAAGGCACCCTGACCCTTATGCGTGATCTTCAGCATATCGCGCTGAACCCTGCAACACCGGCGAGGCGGTGTGTTCGACGAGCAAGGCTGTCGCCTTCTCGATGTCGCTGCCGATGTGTCGCAGGACCCGTCCACGGGAGCGCGGATAGCTAATAGGTGGCAAGCCCCCAAAGGCGCGTGACCTCGGATAGACATGCAGTTCCTTGGCGTAGGGTCCGTCGCCCCACCCCTTGTGCATACAGCCACAAGTCGATTCAGTCGTTCAAGATGATCTCAGCGCTATGGTCCAGGCGGGACTTGATCGCCTCCCAGCCTGGCATGGAGCGCGTGAGAAGGCGGAAGAACTCGGGGCTGTGATTGTGTTCCCTGAGGTGGCAAAGCTCGTGGGTAATGACGTAGTCGACCGCCTCGCGCGGAGCCTTGACCAGGAACGGATTGAGGGTGACTGAACCGCCCGTCGCGCAGCTCCCCCATTGCCGCTTCATGTCGAGCAGTCGGAAGGGTGGCGGTTCCTGGACCCAGGGCAGCGCCTTGGAAATTGCCTCGATGCGGCCGGCGAAGTAGTCCCGCGCCTTGACGCGATACCAGGCCCGCAAGCGAGCCCGGAGCGCCGCCCTGTCGGTGTTATCGGTCGCGACGATAAGCAGGCCGCGCTTTAGCTTAATTGACCGATCGGCCTTGGGCATCTGCATGATCTTCAGCACATAGCGGCGCCCGAGGTAGAGGGCCTGCTCACCGCTGACGTATTGGCGTGGCAGGACATGCTCGAAGCGTTTCCTGGCATCGGAGACATGCCGGAGAACCCAGCGGGCACGCTTCATGACGGCCTTGCGGATGGCCTCCTCGCCGGCGTCCTCGGGCGCCTCGACCTCGACGGCTCCATCGGGATGGACATGGATGGCAATGCGCTCGCGCCGGGCAGGGTTTATCCGCACGGCATAGGCGATGTTCTGGTCGCCGTAGCGCAGCGTCGACAGGTTACGCTCAGAGAGTGCCACGGGAGGCTCCCAGGCGAACGATCTCGACTATGCGGTCTACCAACGCCTGGGCCTTGTCCAGCCCTCCCAGCGCCTTGAAATAGCGCGGCAGGAGCCTGGTCCTGATGTCGGCCTCTATGTTGGCCGGGTTGATCGAGAACGTCGCCACCGCGTTGCTCACGATCCCGTCGATGTGGAAGGCTTCGGCGACAAGCCAGTCCTCACCCCGATCCCGCGCGGCAACCTCGCCTAGGACAATCGGGAACAGACCGAAATAGGCCTGCGCATGCGGATTGTCCGGGAAGCGGTCAGGGACATGGGGGTTGGCCCGCATCCGCGCCTTTTCCTCCAGTTCCTTGAACAGGATGTATTGCTTATGGGGGTGATCGAAGAGGGATTCCGCCTCCTTGATCGCCTGGCGTAGCAGATCGGAAAAGACGGCCTGGGCATAGGGGTCGTCGGCCAGCGTCTGTTCGATGGTTTTGGTCAGTCGTGTCTTGATGACATCGGTCTCGGCGCGGGCCTTGTCGTCGCTCCAGGCGGCGTCATAGCCGGCCTGCTGGTTCTCCGTGAAGCCAGTGAGGTCGATGACGCCTTCCGACTCCTTGATCTCGACGCCGACGACTTGCTTGTCGACCAGTTTGCGTATCTGCTCCTCGTAGGCCGAAAAGTCGACGGTCTCCATGGCATCCTGCTTGGCCTGGATGCGCAGCTCGGTGAAGAACTTCAGGTCCTTCTTGTAGCCGGCGATCGTCGCCTCGCTGAAAGAGCCGTCCTCGAAGAAGGCGCGGGATGAAAGCGCCAGCTTCAGGCACATGCCGAAGTCGGTCAGCGCAGCATAGAAATCCTCGCGCACCTTCTGATTGCGATCGTAGCTTACGCCCCCTTCGCTAAGGACCGAATCCGGGGTCAGCACCAGACGGTACTGCTCACGGTCGCCTTTGTTCCTGACGCTGGCGAAGATTGCCCACAACGAGGCATGGAGGCCAGGCAGGCGCTTGTACTCGGTCGAGACGCTGGCGAAGGTGCCCTCGATGTCCTCGATGTCGTAGCCGCCCTGGGTGCGCTCGGCGAGGTCCTGATAATCCTTCAGCGACGTGTCGAGTTCGGTCAGGATGCCGCGATAGTCTACCAGAAATCCGAACTGCTTGGCCTCGTGCAGCCGGTTCACCCGCGCGATGGCCTGGAGCAGATTGTGTTCTTTCAGATATTTATCGATGTAGAGCACCGCGTTGCGCGGCTCGTCGAATCCGGTCAGCAGCTTATCGACGACGATGAGGATGTCGGGCTTGCCGGGCGTGGCGAAATCCTCGATGACGCGACGCTCGTATCCTTCCGCATCGCTGCCGACATTCGCCGCCCACCATTTCTGGACTTCCGGGGTCTTCGCCTCGTCGGTGTCCTCATGGCCTTCGCGGGTGTCGGGCGGCGAGATAATGACGGCGCTGGTGACGAGACCCGTGGCGTCGAGCGCCTGCTTATAGCGGATTGCGGAGAGCTTGCTGTCGGTCGCCAGCTGCGCCTTCAGCGCGGTGCCAAGCTCCTTGAAGTTCTGCGAGAAATGCGTGGCGATGTCCCAGGCGATGAGGTCGATGCGGTTGCCGGCGCGATAGACACTGCCACGGGTGGCGAACTTCTTCTTCAGATCGGATTGCTGCTTGTCGGATAGCCCAGTGGTGATCTTGTCGAACCATTTGTCGATCGCCTCAGCATTGACGTCGACCACCGGCCGGCGCTCCTCATAGAGCAGTGGGGTGACCGTCCCATCCTCCACAGCCCGCTGCATAGTGTAGGCGTGAAGGATCGGCCCGAACTTGTTCTGCGTCTTGTCGTCCTTCAGCAGCGGTGTCCCGGTGAAGGCGATGAAGGCAGCGTTGGGGAGGGCCTTGCGCATCCGCTCATGGTTTTCGCCGCCGTGGCTACGATGCCCCTCGTCCACCAGCACAATGAGGTCTTCGGACGCGTTGTGGCATTCCTTGAAGCGTGTCGCTGAATTGAACTTTTGCAAAAGCGTAAACATGATGCGCTCGGTGCCGGAGCCGATGCGCTGCGCCAGGTCGCGACCGGAGGAGGCCCTGGCGCTCTCGCCGTCCTTCTTCGTCGCCACCGCAGAGCCGAAGGCGCCGCCCGCCATGAAGGTGGTCGACAGCTGGCGCTCCAGGTCGACCCGGTCGGTGATGACGATGATGCGGCAGCGGGCAAGGGCGTCGTGGATCAGCAGCGCCTTGAGCAGAAAGACCATAGTGAAGGACTTGCCCGAACCCGTGGTGTGCCAGATGACGCCGCCCTCGCGCCCACCGTCGCGGTTGCGCCTTTCCATCCGCTCCAGCATCGACTTGATGCCGAAGACCTGTGGATAGCGAGCGGCGATTTTGCCGAGCTTGCGATCGAAAAGCAGGAAATAGCGGACGAATTCCAGGAGGCGGTCGGGCCGCAACAGCGAGACGATGAGCCGATCTTGTCCGGTGGCGGCGACAGGCTTCGACCAGAGGCCATCGAAGAAGGCGCGGACATGGTCCGGGCGCTCGGCGAACAGAGCGGAATGCTGCTCCGCCGTCAGCCCGGTGTTGACCATGGTGTCGATCGCGGCAGCGGGAATCTCCTCCTCGCGCCACATCGACCAGAATTTCGCCGGTGTCTCGGTCGTGGCGTATTTGCCGTCCTGCCCGGCGATGGACAGGAGGAGTTGGGCATAGGCGTAGAGCGTCGGGATGCCGTCCGGCTTCTGGTTGCGCAAATGCTGCGAGACTCCTTCGGCCAGCATCAGTTTTTCGGCATGGCTTCCGGTCGGGCGCTTGGCCTCGATGATGGCCAGCGGGATACCGTTGACATAGAGCACGATGTCGGGCCGAAAGCGGCCATGCCCGCCCTCCCGCTCGACGGAAAGCTCCTCGGTGACGTGGAGGCGGTTGCTCGCGGGGTCCGCGAAGTCGACCAGCGGCACGGTGACAGAATGCTTGTACCCGTCCGGCATGAACTCGGACACGGTGACGCCAAGGGCGAGATGTTTCCAGACCCGCTCGTTGGCAGGAGTCAGGCCTTCGTTGAGGCCGGTGTCGTTGAGCGCCTTCAACACCTGGGCCATGCCGCTGGCGGAGAGCGTATGGCTCGCGCCGCGATAGGCGAAGCGCCAGTCTGATAGATGGTCGTGGGTCACGCTGTCGAGCAACACCGCCCGTTCGCCGCCGCGCAGCCTCAGGCATTCGGCCGGCGACAAATAGGACCAACCGAGCTTCATCAGCAAAGCGAGCGCAGGGACCTTGGCCTGAATTTCCTCGTCAGTCCGTGGGCGCTCTAGGGCGTTCACACCGTCACCCGCCGCTTGCCAGTCAGGAGGTTCTGCATGAGGCCTCTTTTCTCACGTATTAATCTCGCTAGGTCTCGGCGATAGAGTTCTTCAGTATTGGCGGCGCTATTTAGTACAGCAGATATTGCGACCTGTTCACGATAGGATGGCAGCCGCGCAGAAATCTTCGATAGAGATTTCTTTGTTATGTGCTTCATACTTGTCCCATGGACCTTTGATCTCAGGTTATCGATCTCGAAACTGATCAAGTAAAAGCCAAAATTGCGATCGATATCTGCCCGAGGGACTACTTTGAAAATATGTTGATTTAAAACCGCATCTTCATCCTTCCAAATGAATGTTTCCAAAGTGGCGGACCAAGACAACAAAAAGTCGCCGTAGCGCACGAGGTGTTTATCTTCCACGTGGCCCGAAAACCGGTTCAACGTGTCGCTGCTCTTGGTGAGATTCTGGATACGGACAATCGGCAAGCCCGACACGCCCCAGTCTGATGGCTTGAATGCTCGTCCGTTTATGAAGTCGAAAGCATCGACCAGCAGGGAATCACGCCAGTCATTGCTGACGTGACCATTCAACCGTCGCTTGCCCGTGAGCAATTGCTGCATGAGAGCCCGCTTCTGGGCCTCGGCATTTGCGAGCAGCTCCTCGGTTGTCTCAATGGCTGCATCCCAGGTCGACAGGATTTCGGCGATCTTTTTTTGCTCAGCCATTGTCGGGATAAGAAACCGGAGTTGGCCAAGGTGCCGAAGCGATATGAATGGCTGTGCTCCGCCTGATCTAGCTTCATGGCCAATGCGGCTTTCCTCTGACCGAAATGCCTGGAAGAAGAACCCAGGATCGATTTGTTCGGGGTTTGGCTTTAGCAAAGCGACATTCTTCATGCTGAACTCGAATGTCACGTTCACTGCGGCACATTGGCCGATGCCGGCGCCAATATTCACAACCACAAGATCGCCGAATTGCGGATTGCATCGTCGATAAATTTCGCGGTGATCATCCTCTGTGAGAAAAAGACAATCGTCAAAACGTATGCGTCCATCTTTTACATGAATAGCCGTAATGTATGGAACGCCACTATCGACCGGGATCGGGGTATCGTGCGTACCGTCCGTAACTTTCGAGCAAATCTGACGGGCATTCGCGGTTCGCCATCCCTCAGGCACCATAGCCAAGTTCCCTCAAGAATCGTTCCATCTTCGCCTCAAGCTCGGTCATCTCTGCCTTCAGCCTCAGACGCACTGCCCGCACCGCCATCAGGTCGATTTCCTCTCTTTCCTCGAAAGTGTCGACATAACGCGGGATGTTGAGATTGAAGTCGTTGTCGGCTATCTCCTTGGCGGTCGCCAGATAGGCGTATTTATCGATCGAGACACGGTCATCGAAAGCGGCAAATATCTTGAGAAGCTGCTCCTCACTCAGCCGGTTCTGGTTTGTGCCTTCCTCGTAGTCGCGGCTGGCGTCGATGAAGAGCACGGTGTCGTCGGGCTTCTTCTTGCGGAAGATGAGGATGGCAGCGGGGATGCTGGTGCCGAAGAACAGTTTCTCGGGCAGGCCGATGACGGTGTCCAGAAGGTTCTCCTCAATTAGCTTGCGGCGAATCTCGCCCTCGCTCGACCCCCGGAAGAGAACCCCATTGGGTACGACGACAGCCATGCGGCCAGTGCGCGGTTTCATGGTTTCGATCATGTGTAGGATGAAGGCGTAGTCGCCCTTGGTTTTCGGCGGCAGTCCCCGGCGGAAGCGTCCGAAGCGGTCGGTAGCGGCCTTCTCCCATCCCCATTTGTCGAGACTGAAGGGAGGATTGGCGACGACGACATCGAAATGGCGCAACCGGTCGTCCGCCGTGCGCAGCTTTGGATTGCCAATCGTATCGCCCCATTCGACCTGATGATTGGTCTCGCCGTGCAGGAACATGTTCATCTTGGCCAGCGCCCAGGTCGAGCCGATCGCTTCCTGGCCATAGAGCGCGTATTTTCTGGAACCGGTGTGCCTGGTGATCTCCTGCCCGCATTTCATCAGCAGCGACCCGGACCCGCATGTCGGATCGCAGATGTCGTCGCCTTCCTGGGGCTCGACCAGTCGAGCTATCAGTGTGGAGACTTCGGCAGGGGTGTAGAACTCGCCCGCCTTCTTGCCGGCCGACGCCGCGAAGCGCGAGATGAGATATTCGTATGCACCGCCGATGATGTCGAGGCTGCCAACCCGGCTTGGCCTAAGGTCCAGGCTGTCCTTGGCGAAATCCTCCAGCAGCATCCGCAAAATGTCGTTCTTCTGCTCCTCGTCGCCCAGCTTGTTGGCGTTGAAGGAAATGTCCTGGAACACATCGCGCAGCTTGTTGCCGTTCGCCTCTTCGAGGGCATGAAGTGCCTTATCGATGCGCTCGCCGTTACCGGCCTTATGGCGGTCGCGGTGGAGATCATAAAAGCTCGCGCCCTTCGGCAGCACGAACTGCTCGTTCTTCATCAGGGCTTCGATGAGGTCGGGATGATTACCGTGCTCCTTGCGGTAGGTCTCGTAGTGGTCCTTCCACACATCGGAGATGTATTTCAAAAACAGCATGGTGAGGACGTAGTCCTTGTAGACCGATGCGTCGACCGTGCCCCTGAAGGTGTCGCAGGCGGCCCACGCCGCCTTGTTGATTTCTGCTTGTGTTACGCGACCCGCTGCCATGATGCCCCCCTGCTGAATGCGATTTATAGAGCCCAACACGCGCGAGATAGCAACTGTCAGCCTTGCTCCAAATTTGGAAGAAAAATCCGAGGGGTCGAAATCAATATTTGCGGATCAAAGATACCCCCCCGTGCCGGGCCCACTATTGCCTTCCCATAGATGGCAGGGCTTCACACATGCGTGCCATTGAAGCCTGCCCATGTGGCATGCCGCATCGAGCCCGTGCTCTCCTGATGCGCAGGTGGGGGTTGCAGCGAATATCGAACCCTATAGCGCCGCCGCCGCGTCAGCATGGTCTATGTACAAGATATCACAGCGAATCTCGAAGCGCTTCTTCTCGCCACTAGCAGGCAAGAAACTTGCCTGAATCTCCGGCGGGATTGGAATGAACACTCGATTCTTCATGACAATAGTCGACGTCTCGAACGCGCCGCCGCCAGATTTAATGCTGAGGGGGGATTGAGTTTGCAACTCGTAGTAGAGCCCAAACTCTTCTGAGTGGTGTTCGAAAATAAAGAGCGCACGTTGGCCACCCCAAACAACCGAGGTGCGGTGTGGCTGTAGAAAGAACTCCCCCTTTTCCTCCCACACTTTGTCAGTGAGTGCCAGAAAGCACCTGTAGCCCTTTAGCGGTGTTTCGTTATCGGCGATCGTCAGGAGTTTGCGATCTGTTCGCACGTCGAGCCTTTCAAAAGGCGGTAACGCATCGTGGTTGGGTTCCGCAGCAGGTAGCGAGCTTTCGTTTTCGATGACATCTGGAACAACATCCCGAACAGGCCCGGCCGCTGCGCTGTCGACTACCTGAAAACTGCGCCGAGCCAGCCCTGAGGATTTATCCACCGCTTGGGCAAAATTCATCTTTCCACCCATGTAGTCATCCCACACGGAAGTCAGACTCTCCAAGTCATCGGCCTCATATTCAAAGATTTCTCGTGATCGGCTAATGCTTTTGAGAAACGCCTCAGCTCCCTGCTTCGTAGCACTTGGCACTAGATCAGATACTTTCGGGAATATCATGGTGCGTACAAAATCCTTAGCCATGTGACCAAAGGCGATGTACTCACGTTCGTAAAGGTCGATCAGCATTCTTGCCGTCGGTGCTGTCGGGTTTATAAAAATCTCTAATGGCGGCTTGCGGCTTGTTACAAGTATCGGCACACCATGGGAGATAGTACCTAGTCGTATATTTACCTCTATGAAATAATCCGATGACAAGATCGATGCGAGGCGGAACACGAGAGCCTGCTCTTCCGAAGTAAACGTCCTTTCTGGTTTGACCGTTAGGACGGACGGCTTGTCCTCCATTTCTTCAATCTTGCAGAATTTCCTTAGATACCCGATTTCGCATTCCCGGCGCTGATTGTTCCTCGATAACATGATGAGCGGCCGATCGGCGGAAGCGTGCTCGACTGTTGTGTTGTCGGTGCCGGCGTATACCAAGACGGGCTGGCTTACTGATAGGTTTCGCACCTCCTCGAGAAGTTGAGAGTCGCCCGGCTCGATCCGTACGCGCAACTTTCCGCATAGTTCATACCGATTTTGTCGAGCAGCCCAGTTTACGAAAAAATTGTTGGCGTTGCTCTCCGGCCTGGTGGCAAGCCTGATGGAAACGAAATCGTCAATGCGCGAGATCATGTTCTGTAATATCTGGAGACTGGGAGTCGTTAGCGCTTCACGCCCCGCGGTTGGTTCAAGGAAAAGAAAATCTGCGATGCCGCCGAACTGGTAGGCCGATGAGACCCCCGCAGTGGCAAGGCCGAAGCCGCTTCGAAACGTCCTCAGACTATTGATCCCCTGTCGGACGGTCATTCTTCCCGGGAGGGCTTGGCCGCCATAAGAAACGTCTGTCATTTCCACGCGCACCTCTCCTGTAATCGCGCCGGTAATCTTCACCGACGCTTGAAGCCCTCCCCCGAAGTCGGCCCGCTCCTCCTCGTAAGACCAAGACGCGACCAGCGCGGGAACGGAGTCACTTACCGCACCGCCGCTTGCATTCCTGCCATTCACCGTCACTGCGATAGGAAGAAAAGCGACGAATTCGGAAATATACGCCTCTGCCTGCGCTACGTTGATCGGCTTATCAGCCTGAATGTTCGCCTCAATCACCGTGCCGGGAGAACCCGTTGGTTCGCGAGCTTCAAAGATGATGCAGTCTTCGGTGACGGATAGCGTCGATAGGCTAGCGGAGCAGAAGGTGCGCTCGCCTGAACGTGCGCTCTCACTAGTTACCGTGAGATTCTCGGCTATCCCAAAGTTGGCCATCGCGCCAATTCCAAAAGTACCGACGACGCCGGCAGCTCTGGCCTCGTCCGTATTTTTGCTGCTTGAACCGGCCCGCCAGAAGTGGTTCCGGAGATCCTCGCGGGACATCCCAATGCCGTTGTCCGTTATCTTAACGCGAAGCGGCTCGATGATTAGGTTGATTGCAGGCACAAAATCTGCTCGGGAATGCCGGCGCAGAAGAATAGCGTCGAAGGAGTTCTGCACGTTCTCGCGAAGTAAGGCGAAGGGCGATGGGTATATCTGCTTTGCCAGCAGCTCGATTACCCGACTCATTTCAATGGCGAAGGGTATCTTTTCCGGTGTACTGGTCATTTTCGAATTGCTCCCAGAGCCTGTATGCGCCGCCTTAGGTCATCTGCGATGCTCGCCGGCATTTCTATTCGTTCCCAATCACGCTGAAGCACATTAGTCGCAACGTCGGCTTTGCCCAGTTCGACGTATGCCTGCACGACGAACGCAAGTTCCTCGATTGAGTCTGGCGGGTCCGCTACTTCAATGACTTTTGACCAGTCGCGAGCGTCCTGGGCGGCTTGCAGCATTAGCCGGCGTTGGTAGCTGCCTGCCTCAAGGGGCAACGGTGAGAGCAGAGCGACGGCCCGCTCAGGGTGTCCGGTCTTTGCCAAAGCCTCCGCTTCGCCCACAACCGTTCGAAGGCGATTCTGATCGACCGAGACGGGGCGGCCGACTGCATTCTTTGGAGGAGTCCACGATAGGTGCGCAAAGGTGGCCCCACCGAAATCAAGCAAACGTTCGGGAGCAAAGAGGTTGGCCACCGCCATGGTCCTAACGTGGATCTTCGCGCTTTGAAAATCGGGGGCAATCTCGATGAGGTTATACTGACGGTGGGTACCGGTCGGAAGGTCATACCGCCCTGCGCAAAGGGAACCCGCGCTTACTACCGCCATTCGCTCCCGATCGGGCAGCCATACCTCCTGGGGAGCAATCTGCGCCTTGTGATGATGGCCGTACAGTCCGAGACGATATCCACGTCCGATCATCCCTCGAACCAAGTCCGCGTCCATATAGTCAGTTCTGTACGGAGGCCCCTCGACATTGTGGTGCCATACCGCAATCCGAAGGTTATAGTTTCCGCCCGCATCGTCTAAGTCGAGGTGGCTCTTGGCAATTGCCTCCTTTCGAATCATTCCATGAAAGGCGAAGCAGTCATTGCCCACACAGGAGTTGAACGCGGCGAGGCCAATCTTGCGGTCACACAATTCGAAAAGATTTGCATCGGCGCCCGACCTAACCTGCAGAAGGCCCGGTACGCCATGGTAGAAACGCCTGAAGAAGTCCCAAAAAGCATCCAGGCGCTTCTCATAGAGTGCCCGATCGGTGATACGGTAAAGAGTTCGGCTATTCCAATCCCAGCGAAGGTCCGCTCCCTCATCGAGCAATTTGGAAGCAAGCCCTGCGGGGATGTTCGCCTCGGGCACCGGAGTCATCGACTGAAAGGCGGTGTTCCAATCGATATCGTGATTTCCGGGGATGAGCACAACTTTCGACCGATCTCCATCCAGGAATCGGCGAGTTAACTCATCCAGAAACTCGGCCGCTACTTCATACTGCCTGTCCAACTCTTGCCGAATGTTGTCCGTGCCAAGCTTCGTGCCCTGAATAATGTCGCCGCTGACAACGATAGCTTCCGGCGGTGGAATGGGTGTTTGTTCTGCTATATAGCTGTTCCGGTCGCTCACCAGAGCCGAAACTAACTCATCATTTGATATTGGATCGGTTGGTGATCGATGTAGATCCGAAATATGCAGGATTGTGAAACCCTTCTTCCCGGTTTTTCTCGGCTCCTTCATGCTGCCCCCCTAATGCCCGAAGGAGCTAATAGCAGAATTTGTTACTTGTGGCGGGCTAAATTGAACAAAAAATCCGAGGGCGTCGAACTCGATAGGTGCAGGACCCCGATACCCCCCTATGGGTGTCGGGCGTTTCGGTTGGAGAGCACGGCCATCGGTAAAAAAACGCTGATTGGTGTGGGAGAGAGACTGCCGCATGAACCCCGCGAGTGTTACGGCTGATGCCGGCAAACATCGTGGCCTAGAGGCTGTTGTTAGGCAGGCCCTTGCAGTTCTAAAGGCCGAGATGAAGCGCCACGGCCTTTAGCTTTGTCCGTTAGACTATAGCTCAACGGACAGGGCAGGCATCGTCCGAAAGAGTGTCCGTTAGGGTTGACTTCCATCAACGGGCAGCCTATCTAACGGACATCATGCTAACGGACACCGAGGAAGCAGTATGTCCAAGACCGTACTATATGCCCGCGTCTCAACAGTCGACCAGACCCTAGACCACCAGAAGGCCCACGCAGAGGCCGCCGGGTTCGCCATTGACGAGGTAGTGGCCGACCATGGGGTCTCCGGGGTGACTACCACGCTTGCCGAACGCCCGGAGGGCCGGCGGCTCCGGGACATGCTCCGGAAGGGGGATACGCTCGTGGTCCGCTGGGTGGACCGGCTGGGCCGCAACTATCAAGACGTGTGCGACAGTATCAGGGAGTTCATGCGCCGGGGCGTCGTGATCCGAACCGTCATCAACAACATGACCTTTGACGGAGCGACAAAGGACCCTATGCAGCAAGCCGTCAGGGACGCGCTCATTGCGTTCATGGCCGCGACCGCCCAAGCGCAGGCGGAGGCCACCAAAGAGGCCCAGCGGGCAGGCATAGATGCGGCCCGAGCGAAGGAAGATCGGTATCGGGGCCGCAAGCCAAGCTACAACAGGGCTACGCTTGCGACCGTTCTAGACATGTTGGGGCAGAATGCTGGGGCGTCCGCGATTGCGAAGGCGACCGGCCTTACCCGGCAAACCATTCTCCGCATCAAAGACGAGCCCGTCACCGCTGAAAAAGCGCTGGCGGCGTGGGGCATGTAAAAGGGGAAGCAACAATGACGTGGACAGTGGCACTGGTATTTCTGACGGTCTATGGGGGGCTCGGCGTCGGCGCCCTCCTATGGAACTGGTTCGTACGATGGCTGTGAGACGGTTCTCTACAGAGAGAAGCGCCTACAGTCCCTCTGGGACGCATTTGCTATTGACCGGCATTTCGAGCCGCCGTTAAACGCCGTTCCGTACAGTCATCGAAATCGCAGCATGCAACTCACATCCCAGCAACACTCAGAAATCCTTAGACACAGAATTCCGCTTTCGATGGTGTTTGATGCGTCCGACCTATCGCGTCAGCAGGCCATCAGGGCAATGTCCGAAAACAATGAAATGGTGATGGTCAACGGCATTCCCTGCCGCAAAGACCGCACGCATGTGCTACGAACTCGACACGGCCACTGCGTAGAGTGCAATCCAGCGGGGCTCGCATTTCAGGACCGGCACTCGCAGGAAGGCCACACATATTTGGCAGGAAGCGAAAGGACCGGACTATTCAAGATCGGAATGGCCGTCGATCCGCACCGGCGGGAACGCGCTATTAATCTACAGCACTACGGCGGCGCTTCAGACTGGAAGCTATTGGCGCTGGTGCGAAGCCAGAGGTCCGGCCTCATCGAGTACGAAGCGCAGCGTATTCTTGCTGTCTATCGAGTTTCTGGTAGCTATGAAAAGGACGGTCGCAAGCAGTCGTGTTATGAGCTTTTTCGGTGTTCACACGAGGCAGCTCTCACTGCACTGAAGAAGTCCGCCGCATTGCATGGCCGCGAGGTAACAATGGAAGTCCCGCCGGCTGGACGCTATGGGATCAGAGAAGAGCACCCCATCACATTCGAGCCGCAAGTAAGCATGCAAGGCGTCGTAGGTTCCGAGGGACAGGGAAGCGGCCTGCTCAAAAGGACGGCCACTCCGACTGTCGAGAGTAATGCCAGCTCATCGCGCACAGCAGCTACGTCACGGAGCTGGATGCTTTACGCGGGCTTGATAGTTGCTGCGTTCATCGGTACGGCGCAGTTCACTAGTGTCTTTGACGCCGCCGTGGTCACGGCCTGCTTCGGGGGACCGCTGATCCTGGCCCTTTGGGCTTTTCTGACGGACTTCAACAAACCCGGGAAGAATTAGACTTGGTGGGCGTGCCCGCGCTGTTGAAAAATCCCAACAACCCATTGCAGAGCGATCCAATGAACACCACTGCCGGCCACCAGGCCGACCATAAGGCTGCACGCAAGCTGCTCGCCTTGATTGACGAATTCAGCAAACTGGACCCGGAAATGCAGATCCAGCAGATCGCAGTTTTCCTTCACATCATGGAGAAGCAGGATCTCACGATGGGTGAGGTCGAACAACTTACCGGGCTTAGTTCATCGTCTGTGAGCCGCAACGTCGCCGCTCTATCAAAGGTCCACCGCAAAGGGCTGCCGGGGCATGACCTAATTTATTGCATATGAAGATAGTCTCGACCGCCGCATCAAGCGTCTGAAGCCCACCCCGAAGGGCAGGAAAGTTTTTAGCACCCTCACTGTCATTCTCGGAAGTTGAGCCTCTGGCGCTGCGATCGGCTGCATATGCCGCGGCAGAGCAGCGCCTTTCGCAACTTTTTTTCGGGCACACTTGCATCCCTACGGGCACAATCTGCATTCCTAAACCTCTGAAAATATTCATTCGCGCTGGATACCAAATCCAGGGCCTTTACCTTAAGTGCCTGTAATATAATAATTTTTTCTTGACCGCCGCGCCCTGCCGCTCCATATTCGTACCGTGATCGCACCGGGTTCCACATAGGGAGCCAAAGGCTTCGGTCATCCCCGCCCAGCCATCGAAGCGGAAAACTCAAAACAGGTGGCTGCCCTGTCTGGCCAGCCCGGTTGATTGCATTCATGCCAAGCGGTTCTCGGACCGTGAGCGAAACCGTTATGGGGGAAGACGATGTCCTCCAGTCGAACCATAAAATGGAGCGGGTCCGGATACGGGACCGGTTGCAGGCAGCAAGTCTCCGCTGCTCGGGCGCCGGACATCTGGACCGCGCATAGCCGCCAAGCCGGGTAATTCCGGCGAGGGTAGCGGAGAGTGGGCAGTCTTGCACACGGGGCACCGCGAACCGGCTTCGGTCAGCACGACCGACCGGCGGCAGATCAGAAGAATTGAAAGATCACGAGACCGGCACCCCGGTCTCTTTCAATCAACCGTTCCCGTCCCTCTAGGTGGTGTGGACTCTTAGGATTCCCTTTTTGACCGTAGCATGATTCAAGACTGCTTTTGGAGGCAGCCTTGGGTGTAATGGATCGGTTGATA